>JAYEGP010000105.1:1938-18023 GCA_034659135.1 Campylobacterota bacterium | reverse complement strand
TAAGGGGAATTAAGCAAAGTTGGTATTGGCGATATTTTCCATGAAAACAGTAGCATAAGAGGCCTTGGGAAGGTCGAAACACAGCTCCATGACTGCCTCATCTTTTTTGTACTTACATGTAAGTGCCTCAGGATAGATCCATGCACGTCGTCTAAGACCCTTGTCATGTAAAAGCTCATCATCATATTGCGCTTCAATTTCTCTGGCTTCATCACGAGCTCGAAAGACACTTCTACCCACAAGTAGTCCTGTTGGAGTGATTTTTCTAGCCATAAAATCTTTGCAAGATGGCTGTTTAGGCGTTATGAGCTTTTCATCATTGGTAATCATAACATCGCCATTGAGCAGAAGAAAACCTGATGGTTCACTCTCACGACTCAAACGTACTCTGTGCGCTAACCACCTGTTAAAGTGGAGACTCTGATAAACTGAAGTTAAAAACTTTTTGAGCTTAGTATCTTTGATAAAAAGTTCACCTTCTATCATCTGCTGAGCTTGTTCAATACTATCACGTCCAAATCGCTGGTATCCAAAGTAGTTGGGCATGCCAAGTTTCTCAATTTTACGGGCGATTTTCTCTATTTTTCCAGCTTTTATGGGATCAACTTCATGCAGTTTTATTTTAAATCGATTGCCTTTTAAATCACCGATACTAAGCTTTTTGGAATCTTTAAAGGTATCTAAAATCGTGATCTGTTTATCATAGAATTTTTTAAGTGATCGCTCATATTTTAAAGGAAGAGAGATATATTGCGTGGTTGTGGCATATTTGTCTTTTAATCCAGCGTAACCTATTTGATTCATAGCAATATCTAAGAAAGTTGCAAATCGCTCTAAGAGATCCCAGGTAGGGAGATTGACTTTCTTTACATGTAAGATGAGAAAGTTCCCCTTCTCTTTAAAAGCTCTTAATGGGATTTCATCAACGATAAAGTCATCTTTAGTCTGCGTAAACTTAAAATCTATAGGCTCATGCTCTTGTAAAAAAATTCTTTGCATCTATAATCCCAACCATTTTTTAGCTACGTCTTTAAGCGCTTCAGGATTTTCAGAGGCAAAAAATTTCATCTCACAGTTCTCAAAACGCTGATCTAAGTCATAGTTTACATGTAAGTACTCTACCATCGCTTCTCCAGAGTGAATCATGCGACTTTTATCTTTAAAATAAGCACTAATCTCTTTTTCAATCAGCGGAAAATGGGTACATCCTAGAATGATGGCATCAGGAGTTTTCACATTATGGAAATAGTGCTCTAGCGTGCTGTGTAAAACAGGACCCTTAAAAATTCCTTCTTCAACAATAGGAACAAAAAGACCGGTGGCACGAGAGGTAAGATTTTTAAAACCATGCTCATGAAGCTGTTTTTCGTAGGCTTGAGATCGAATCGTTGCCTTAGTTCCTAAAATGAGAATATTGGCATTAGAATTATCAAGTGCATTTTTTGTGGCTAAAACACCGGCTTCTACTACACCGATGATATCAAAATCGGCATGAGCTTTCATCTCTTCAAGTGCGTAAGCACTGACGGTATTACAAGCAGTAATAAGCAGGTCAATGTCGAAGTTTTTAAAAAATTCCAAGGCTTCGAGAGAGTAGCGTACAATAGTGTTTTTGTCTTTAACACCATAAGGGACACGAGCGGTATCACCAAAGTAGATGATCTCTTCAAAAAGTTGGTGCTCTTTTAGCGATTTGACGACGCTTAAGCCTCCAATTCCACTATCGAAAACACCGACGCGCATTTTACTGTTTTTCGTTCATACTCTCAAGAAAATCTTGATTCGTATCGTTTTTCTTCATGGTGTTGTAGAGAAATTTAAGGGCTTCAACTTCATCATCTTGTTTATGCAGCATTGAGCGAAGAATAAAGACCTTTTGTAAGATCTCAGGGCCGATAAGAAGCTCTTCTTTACGGGTTCCTGATTTTAAAATATCAATAGCAGGGAAGATACGGCGATCGGCTATTTTACGACTGAGTACGACTTCTGAGTTACCGGTACCCTTAAACTCTTCAAAGATGACTTCATCCATACGTGATCCGGTATCAACAAGTGCGGTTGCAATGATGGTAAGTGAACCACCATTTTCAATATTACGCGCAGCACCAAAAAAGCGTTTTGGTTTATGAAGGGCATTGGCATCAACACCACCAGAGAGCACTTTACCGCTTGAAGGGGTTACGGTATTGTAAGCACGAGCAAGTCGGGTGATGGAGTCAAGTAAGATCACCACGTCTTTACCGACTTCAACACGGCGTTTGGCACGCTCAATGACCATCTCTGCCACTTTGACATGGTTTTTTGCTGGCATATCAAAGGTTGAGCTATAGACTTCACCTTTAACAGAGCGTTCCATATCGGTGACCTCTTCAGGACGCTCATCAACAAGCAAGACCATCAATTCGGCTTCAGCATGGTTGGCACTAATACCGTGAGCAATCTCTTTTAAAAGTTCTGTTTTACCCGAGCGTGGTGGCGCAACAATGAGTCCACGCTGCCCTTTTCCAATAGGTGAGAAAAGATCCATCATACGACCAGTAAGATTGGCAGGCTTGTACTCTAAAACGAGTTGATCAAGTGCATAGAGCGGTGTAAGGTTTTCAAAAAGTGGACGCTTTTTACTCTCTTCAGGTGGAAGATAGTTAATGGCTTCTATTTTTAACAGGGCATAGTAACGCTCTTGATCTTTTGGAGGACGTACCTGACCTGTTACGGTATCTCCATTACGCAGTGCAAAACGTTTAATCTGAGTACTTGAAACGTAAGCATCATGCATAGAATCACTAAAACTTTGATCGATGGCACGTAAAAAACCGTAACCGTCTTGCATGATCTCTAAGATACCGGTAAAGAGGATAAATCCGCCTTGAGCAACTTGCGATTTTAAAATTTCAAAAATAAGGTCTTGACGTTTAAGCTCATTAGGGTGTTCAATGTTAAGCTCACTTGCAATGTTAACAAGTTCTTCAATAGGGAAGGTACGAAGATTTTCAATGCTGTGACCCTTAACTGGTGTATGGGTGCGTCCATTAGATTTTTTACTGTTCTTGCGAGGCGTGTTTTCGCTCATTAAGCTACCTTAGAATTGTGTGGAATTTTACTTTTGCAGAGTTGTAGTGAAGTAAATTTTGTATTTGGATAAGTTTTGTTGATGGCATTATATTAATTTGATGCCATAAATGTCAAGCTAAGTGAGAATATCTTTTGCAACTTGAAACTGATTTGCCGTCATAAGGTGAATTTTTGGGTGTAATTTTCTGATATCTTCAAAAAGTTGTTTACTCAAAGCAAAGCCCGCTTTATATTCAGCTTCAGGTGAAATGGCGTGTGCATCACGAAGTGTCTCTATCCAGTATGAAGGGACATTGATACCCGGAACATGCGAGGCTAAAAACTGCGCCGTACGAAGTTTGGTTATAGGAAAAATACCCAAGATAAGTTCACTTTGATGCGCACGACCTTCGTGAGCTTCTTCGAGAAGCTCACGTAAAATTTTTGCTCCCTCTACATCATAAACAGGTTGGGTGATAATACCTAGCGCCTTATGATCAATCTTTTTTTGCATTTTTTTCAGTAGGGTTTTTGGGTTTTTAGCATACGAATTGACAACAGCAAAAGGGTATATCGTCTCAGGCTTACATGTAAGAGGTTTTCCTGCAAAATCAATACCGCTATTAAAACAGCTTACCATGTCTAAAAGTAAAGAACTGTCACTCTCGAAGACACCTTTGGCATGAGGCTGATCAGAAATTTTTGCTGGATCTCCTGTCAGTGCAAGTACCGCACGAACATCAACTTCATTGGCTCCAAGCAGGTCTGATTGTAAGGCGATACGGTTACGATCACGCATGCTCATCGTGGCAATGACAGGTTTGTTAAAACGATCTTGTAGCATCTTAGCGGCGAAGAGGGCATTGTACTTGAGCTTAGCGAGAGGATTGTCTGTGGTACTAAAACCGTCTACAAGTTTATCGAGACCTAAGGCTTCAATCTTATCAACAGTAGGACGAAACTGTGGCGAATGCGATGGTGTGGTTTCTAAAGTGATATAAGAGCCACTTTGAAGCTTTTGTATTAATGATTCAAACACATACTGCCTTGTATTTTATTATAATTTTGACATTATAACTAAAAATGGGGACGAGTCACAGATATAAAATTAGTTATAGAATAGAAGTCTTATCAATGCAAATGAAGATTTCAATAGTATAATTTCAAGTCTGATAAAATATGAATCGAATAAGAAGGATTATACTTAGCTATGAACATAGATACAACCTATCTAAAAAGATGTATATTGGCATTAGATAAAGCATATCACTCTTTAGGGAACTACTCAGAAGATGATATAGAGTATGATATTTATCGTTCCGCTACTATTAAAGAGTTTGAAATTATTTTAGAGCAGTCAGGGAAATTATTAAAAAAAGCATTAAAACCATATTTTCATACATCAAAAGCGGTTGATAAACTGTATTTCAAAGATATATTTAGAGAAGCTGGATTGCATGGACTACTCAGTATTGATGAGGTACAGAGGTGGTGCGAATATCGTGATAATAGAAATAGTACAAGTCATGATTATGGTGTTGATTTAGCTAATAAGACCTTGGTTTTAATGCAAGAGTTTATTAGAGATGCTTCTCATTTAGCAGAGGTAATTACTCATGAAACTTAGAGAACAAGATAAAATAAGAATAGAGAATATCGCGAAACAGACGCTACAGACTCCTTTAGAGATTTGGGCGTATGGGAGTCGTGTTAATGGGGATGCTCATGATACTAGTGATTTAGATTTAGTTATTTTGACAAAATCGAAAAAGAAGCTAGATATTGATGAGTTTATGAGCTTTAAAACTGCTTTGCAAAAGTCTAATATTCCTATACTGATTCAAGTTATGGATTGGAATAGAATCCCCGAGAGCTTCCATGAAAACATTTTATCTAATTACGAAATTTTAATTTAAATAAAAAGAGAGATAGTAATGAATACTTTACGATTATGTGTATTTGATTTTGACTCGACGCTTATGGATGGCGAAACCATCGATTTTTTTGCGGATGAGTTGGGTATTGGTGAACGTGTAGCAGCGATTACAGAGCGTGCAATGAGTGGTGAGCTTGATTTTTTTGAATCGCTTCAAGAGCGTGTAGGGCTGTTAAAAGGTCTAGAGTATTCTAAAGCAGAAACAATCAGTCATAATCTTCCTTATATGCCTGGTGCAAAAGAGACGATAGCTGAACTTAAAAAAATGGGCTTGAGTGTGGTCTGTTTTAGTGGCGGCTTTAGAACGGCAACTTCCTATGCTAAAGATGAATTGGGTTTTGATGCAGATTTTTCTAATGTCTTACATGTAAGAGAAGATGGCACTTTAAGTGGTCTTGTGGGTGGGGATATGATGTTTAACTACTCTAAGGGCGATATGTTAGTACGTCTTCAAAACCTAATGGGTATCAGTGAAGAAGAGACGATGGTCGTAGGTGATGGTGCTAATGACCTGAGTATGTTTGCTCACGCAGGAACACGGGTCGCTTTTTGTGCACGTGATGTACTCAAACGCGAAGCCAATATTATTATTGATAATAAAGATCTCACTGAGATTCTTACGAGGATGGTGTGATGTTAGAAAACTCTGTCTGGAAACAGTACCATGAAGAGAAGTCGATTCATGATGTTCTTGTTGCTTTATATCAGTGCGAAAGTCATGAAGTAAGTAGTGATGAGGGGCTATTATACGCTTGTATAAAACGACGTTTAACGAAAAAAGAGTTGCGCGGATTTATAATGAAAGAGGCGGGCAGTGATGAGAGTATTATTAGTAAACAGCTCGGTCTTGATAGTGAAGGCTTAGAGCAACTTTTACGAAAAGCCTATCGAAAAATTCGCCAAGATGATATGCGTAATGAGGTTACAGTCTCACGTTAAAACATTAATAATGCTAATAATAGAAAAGATTAATCCTTAATTTAGATGGATTGATGTAATATAATCCTTACAAATACAATTAAAGGTAATCAATGAAAAAAAGTACTTCAATTCTTTTGTCTACATTAGTAGCAGTAGGTATGCTAAGTTCGACAGCAAGCGCTGATGTTAAAAAAGGTCAAAAAGCCTATCTTAAACAGTGTAAAAAATGTCACGGTAACGGTACAAAAGGTGCTGCAATGAAAGCTCAAGATGAGTGGGAAGAAGCATTTGAAGATGATGCTGAAGTGTTTATTGAATGGCACAAAGGTACTGATGGAGAGAAATACTCTAAGGGTAAAAAATTCAAAAAATATGCTCCACACTTGAAAGACTTCTTATACGAGTACGCTAACGATTCAGGAAACGTTCCTTCTTGTGGTTAATCTTTAAGTCCCTCTCTTAGGGGCTTAACTCTCTTTTTAAATTTTTGTAACTATTCTTTTCTCACACTAAATTATTTTAGCTCTATTTTAAAATTCACTCTGCGAGACGCTTTTTTATCTTCTGTTTTATTCATCACACGTTGTGCATAACTATGTCCGTCACTGCTAAGTATGGTACTTAACCACTCTTGCTCACTTCTGAGTTGATGGTCTTGATAGGTAAATGCTAAAACGCTAAAAGCGCGTTTTGAAGAGAGTTTAACATTGTTTAAATAGCGTTTGGGTTGGCTAAGGCTTCCCCATTCACTTGAGGTGTGTCCGTTTACATGTAAGGCTGAGATTTTATCCTTAAAGGGAAGTAATGTTGTGATTAGCTTCGCGTTAAATGGGTGTAAAAAGGAGATCTGTTTTTGAGTGAGTTCATAGGCACCAACATTAAAGAGAAGTTCTGGAGCAATAAGGTTGATCTGTAAATCTTCTGTAATGGTGATTTTTTTACTTTTAATCTCCTCTTTAAAGGTTTGAAGCAGGGCTTCGTAAAGTGAGCCTGTCTCAGCTTTTATCTGTGATATTTTTCCATCACGATTGAGTTTAATGACCCACATGTCAGTGACTTCACTCCCTTTTTTTGTCAGTTCACCTGCGATGGCAATGGTTCCATCATGCAGTAAGCTAAGAGCATGAAAACTAGAGCGCTCATAATTATCAAAGAAACGCTGCCACATAGGTTGGAGTCTGTTATCTAAGCTAATTGCCATCGCTTCAGTCTTTAAGCGTGAGGTATGATGACCAACACCGACAATAGCACCATTAGAGCGCTCTTTAATATCACTAATAACATTACTGCTCTTAGTCGTGATGTTTTGCTCTTGAAGCATATTTTTTTGAAGATCAAATTTTATAAGTCGTGTCTGCTCTGTGCGTGCATTATCATAATAGCTAATGGAGGTAAGAAAATGATTATCACGCAGTGCTATAAGACGATGGGCATTAAGAACCCCTTTTGAATTATAGTTGTGCATCCAAATTTTGTCTCCCTCTTCACTCAGGCGCATTAAGGTAATTCCTTGTGTCTGCTTGTCTGAGCTGTTCGCTAAAATGAGTAGTGTGCCATCAAAGGCTTCTGCCGCATCAATACCACGATCATCGAAACGCGTACCGTATTTTTTGCTCCATAAGATCTTGCCCTGACGGTCAAATCGAGTGAGGTAAATATCATTAAGTCCGATGCCTTGGGTGTACTTAGAATCTTTACGACTTCGTGAGGTCATAGAAGAGCCTATGGCTAAGACACCACCATCACGTAAGCTAATAAGACGGTTCATTCTATCGTAATTTTTAGTTCCAAACTGACCTTGAAAATGCACGGCTCCACTACTAGACATCTTAATAAGAAGCAACTCTCCATCTTGGGTGTAGCCACCAATGAAGTAACCGTTATCACTACTTTTAATAACCGATACCGCACGATTAAACCTAGAGAGTTTATTGGAAAAATCAAAATCGATTTGAGCCTGATCATTGAGTCTGACAAGGCGTATCTGCTCTCCTCGATCTGAATTTAAACGCTCTAAATACTCAAAAGCGGAGTAGTGTGTCTGATTGGATTGTCTCTCTTGCTTATAGACTTGAGAGAATCCTACTGCGCTGATATCACGATTATAGTCTTGAGTAATATCAAATAAGATATCTTGAAATGGACCATGGATGGTTTTTGAGTAGGGTTTAGCGATTAAGGAGAAGGTGAAAACTAAAAAAAGAAGAAGCAGTTTCATAAAAAATCTTTACATGTAAGTTCTTTACATGTAAGCAAGAGTTATTCCGTATTCTCTTCCTCTGTAGCACCATATTCTAAAAGCAATAAAACAATTTTTTCGCGTTTATGCTGTTTGGCTATTTTAAGTGCCGTGAGATGTTGAGGTGAGGTGAGATTAGCATCGGCTCCAACACTAAGCAGAAGCTCAACAATCTTATAATGATTGTAATAGACGCCAAGCATTAATGCACTCCAACCAAAGTTATCAATACTATCAATATTCGCATAATTGTTAAGCAAGAGTTCTGTTGCATGATAACGTCCTAGTGATGCGGAAATCATGAGAGCAGAGCGTCCATTGGTATCGAGATAATTGATCTCTGCACCGAGTTGGATGAGAAGTTGAAGGTGCTCTTTTAAGGTATGCGTCTGCATCTTAGATATCGTCATATACAGAGGCGTCCATTTCAAATTATTGATGGGGATATTGACGTGTGCACCTCGAATCATGAGGTCGGTTTCGAGCGCACGAAAGGCATCTGCACTCTGGGGATAATTTAAAATAGCTCTATGGATGAGTGTCAGCGGTGTATGCAAGTTATCAACAACATGAATATTGGCGCCATGATCAAAGAGGAGACGTGCTTGTGAGGCATAGCCATTTCGTAAGGCTGAGGTGAACGCTGTGCGTGATTGCAGGTTCTTATGATCAATAGTCGCTTTACGCTTGATTAATAGTGCAACGATAGCGTCATAATTTTCAAACTTTACTGCAATATTAAGTGCGGTGTTGCCGCTGTTATCGGTTGCATCAATATTGAGTCCTTTATTGAGCAGGTAGATAAGGAGCTCTCTATTACCACTATAGGTAGCAAGATGAAGCAGGGTGTGACCCTGCTCTGTAGATTCAAATAGATTTTGGTTTTCGTTACATGTAAGCGATAGTGAATAAAGGTCCCCTTTTTTAGCGCTATCAAAACAACTTTCATCACTTCGTGGCATCATCTGTGTCTCATTTAAGAGCTTTTGTATCTCTAGATTTTGCTCACATAAACTAAGAGCAGAGTGCCCTTTGGTATCTTTTAAATGAATGTCAGCACCGTATCTTAAGAGTAGCGCTATCATCTCAAATGCTTCTAAGCGAATGCTTACATGTAAGGCACTTTCGCCTTCTAGGGTCGAGATATTGACATGGGCACCGTGTTCGAGAAGGTATTGTGTTATGCGAGCTTGCTTATGAATAATCGAGTAAATTAGAGGAGGAATATGTGCGACTTCATGAAAGTCAATATCAAAGCCATCTTCGAGCATCTTGCTTAGTGTTGAAGTGTCTGCATTTTGTATCGCTTCATAAAATGGAGGGTGCAGATGCTCTATAATATGGGCTTCATTTTCTTGATGCATCGGTGTCTTTAGTATCATAGCACTCTGCAGTCGCTCTAAAAAAGGCATAGCTAATCCTTCAATTTTTATACGATGATAATATCATAGATACGAAGATGGGGTCAAGTTAGTTGTATAATTTCAGACCATTTAACTCATATCCATTCGCTTGTGATACTAAAGTGTGATTTTTAATCAGTTTTAACCATAGTTACAGCTAATGCACTGCTATAATAAGAGCAAATTGAGTTATAAACATAACAGTAGTAATCGGAGGTGTCAATTGTTAGAAAAAAACACAGCGCTACATGAGAAATTTTGGGAGATATATTCCAAGCAAGACCGGCATAAAATCGATGAATTTCAGACTTATATGGATAAGTTTGGTGTTAACTTTAACCTTTACAAAGATGGTAATTTTATAGAACAGTCTTTACCTTTTGATGTTGTGCCACGTATCATTTCAAAAAAAGAATTTTCAAAAATTGACAGAGGCTTACAGCAGCGAGTTAAGGCATTAAATCTTTTTTTAGAAGATCTTTATACGGATGCTAAAATTGTTAAAGAGGGTATTATTCCTGAGACTTTTGTGAAAGAGGCAGGTGGATATTTAGAGAAGTTTGTCGGCTTTTCTCCTTCACAGAAGATTAGAGCTCACATTAATGGTATTGATCTGGTTAAAGATTCTAAGGATGACGAATGGGTGATTTTAGAAGATAACCTTCGTGTTCCTAGTGGAGCAAGTTATCCCCTCTCTATTCGAGATACGTATCGAAAAATCTATCCAGAGTTTTTTGAAAAATTTAAAATTGAACCGATCAAAGACTATCCACGTTTTATCTCTGAATCTATGGACTATGTCAATACCGGTGGTATTAATGTTGTCTTGACACCGGGACGTTTTAATTCTGCCTATTATGAGCACAGCTATCTTGCTGAAAAGTCAGGAGCGCAACTGGTTCGTCCTCATGAACTTAGTGTCATTGATAAGAAGGTCTATTTTAAAAATTATAATGGAAAACTAATTCGTGTAGGTTCGATCTATAGAAGAACAGATGATGAATTTCTTGATCCTAAGTTTTTTAATCCTGAAAGCCTTATTGGTGTTCCTGGTCTTGTTGAATCCTATTTTAGTGGCAATGTCGCATTAATGAATGCGATCGGTAATGGTGTCGCTGATGATAAAGGGATTTACTATTTTGTTCCTAAGATGATCACGTACTATTTAGGTGAAGAGCCAATTCTTAAAAATGCACCGACCTATCTTCCCTATTTTGAAGAGGATAAAAAATATGTTTTTGATAATATGGAAAAATTGGTGATTAAAGACGTTGCTGAAGCGGGTGGCTATGGTGTCTTATTTGGTCATGAGATGACAGAGTTGCAGATTAAAGATCTCAAAACCATCATTAGTGCCGATCCCAGACGTTTTATTGCTCAGGAATTGATAGAATTTTATGATGAAAAATGTTATCTCAATAAGGAGCTTCAGGTCAGAAAGGCTGACTTTAGAGCCTATGTCGTTATGGCTGAAGATGTCAAAGTGTGGCAGTGTGGTTTGACACGTTATGCGCTTGAAGAAGGGAACTATCTTGTGAACTCATCACAAGGTGGCGGTTTTAAAGATACTTGGGTAATGGAGTTATAAGATGGAACAGTTAGTAACAGCAAATGTAGCCTCGAACCTTTATTGGCTGGGACGTTATTTAGAGCGAACCGAAACGACCTTATATAAGATCTTAAAAGCGTATGATGAAACGATTGATGTTGATACCTCTGCAGGCGCCAAACTGTATCAGAAATTCGATATAGAACTCTCCTATGTAGATGCGACAGAATTCTTACATGTAGCTATATTAGGAGATCATTCAGCAAATCTTCTTGATACGATGACCAACGCTAGAGAGAGTGCTATCATCTCACGTCACCGTATTGATACCGAAGCTTTTGGTGAGATTATTGAGCTTCATGCGCTCTTTTTAAAGATCTCAAAAGGCGATGGAGAGATTGACTATAAATTTATCGATAGTGCGCGATCTTTGATACGTGAGATATGGGGAACACTTTCTGAGCGTGAACATAAGAATAATTCAGATATTTTTCTCAGAATGGGAAAACTTGTTGAAGAAGCAGATTTTCGTATTCGATTTGAAAAAGATGAAGCGGTCACTCAGACGATTATCGAAGAGATTGATGCTATTGTTGAGAGTTTAAATGATGATGAAGAAAGCTCTATTCAGTCACAAAGTCAAAGTGATGAAGAGGGTGATTTGCTGAGTGAAGTGAATAGTAAAATAGATAAGGTTATTATCGAATAATCTAACTTTTTAGTGCCAATGATTCTGATAATGGCTCTGTTGCGATTGTGACTGAGTCTGAATCTGTTCGATTTTTTTAGAGTTTTCTTCTTTTAACTCTCGCCTCACATCAACCATGACAGATAATTGACTATTTCCACTACTCATCACCACACCTTTAAGAGGTGAAATGTCGTGATAGTCTCGTCCAGAACCTAGAAGTATATGCTGCTCTCTAGGGATAAGGTTATTGGTGGGATCAAACTCTACCCAGCCTGCTCCCGGTATGTAGATTGCAAACCAGGCATGTGAAGCATCCACTCCAAAAAGTTTTGTCTCCCCTTTGGGAGGTAAGGTTTCAATGTAGCCACTCATATATTTTGCAGGTAGGCCAATAGTCCGCAGTGCAGATATCGCAAACTGTGCAAAATCTTGACAGACCCCTTTTCTTGCTTCAAAAATCTCTTCAACGGGAGTGGTGATGTCACTAAAACCTGAAAGAAACTCAAAGTCCTTAAAAATACGCTGCATAAACTCATGTGTCGCTTCAAATAGATTACGATTGTCTTGAAAAGACTCTAAAGCATAGGCGGCAATGGCATCAGAACTGATAGGAATGAGTTCGGATTCAAATAAAAACTGTTTAGCCGAAAGATCGGCTACTTGAAAGTTTTTTAAACGTGCAATGGCTTGTTTATACGTGATAGCACGTGAGCGTATATATTTTAGGTGATTGTCAATGACCTCGGGATATATCTCTACTTTAGATCTGCCTATAACGGCTAAAGACTGATGGGGCTCTCTAATGAGCATGTGACTATTTTCATTACCAAACATATCAATAAATTCGTGGGATTCATAGACTTCAGGGTCAATTTCCATCGAATACGATAAAAGCTTTTGATAGTCGGTCTCTTTGGGTTTTAGCCTCGCGATATTGTGACTAAAGGAGACGATACTTTGGTAATTAAATTCGGTTTTATGATAGATATTATAAATCATGATTACTCGTCATAGTGTGAAAAATAGGTATTGGAAAATTCGTTAGAACACTCTAGGTAGAGATCAGAGAGTTCAGCTAGCATTGCATCAAGCTGGGTATAAACACCTTCTTCGTCACTGCTTTGGAGCACCGACTCAATGGAGTGTGACTCCAGTAGTGTTTGTGCTTGTGTGATGGGTGTTTCATAGGACGTTAACATCTCCTGAGATTTTGGTAGTGATTTAAACTCATTTAGAAGGTGATCGGTTGTGTACATTAATGATTTTGGAAATTGTGTATTGAAAATCAAAAAATCTACTACATTTTCTAGCGTGAGGGAACTTTTATAGTGTGCTCTATAGGCATTAAAACTCTCAATGGAGTTGAGCATCGCTTCTAAAATATCGTGACCGACTGACTTATCAAGCTTTAAACTCAGCATTGATCTTGCTTTGGATATGAGAAGGAGAGCGTTTTCTATCTTGTAGCCTATCGTGTATAAAATGAGTCCCTGTTCTTTAAAGATACTCTCTCGGACCAGCTCTTTATAAGCCATCTGATAGATTAAGAATTTTTCCAGCTCACTTGCAATAACAAGGGTCGTATCATTGCTGCGATTGATAAATTCATGCCACTCTTTTTGCATTTTTTCAAAGAGTTTCCACGATTCAAAGGTGAGCAGGTCTTTGAGGTTAATATTGGTAGTGCTTAACATGGAAATTGTAAAAGAGAGTGATCCTGAACGTCTGCTGTCTTTGACAAGTGAGGTCACCTCTCTCATAGGAAAGATATCGAGTGTCTCAATGTTGTGGGTATCTAAAAATCCAGGATAACTCATTGTCATATGCGTGAGTGCTTGTTGCATTATTTTTTGAGACTCTTTGGATGTAGCAACCTCATAACGATAAAAATTGGTTATTTTTTTGATGACATGTAAGACAAGACGTGTTGTTGAAATGGAACGAGCCAAGTATCTTCCTAGCCAAAAAAGGTTTTCAGCCTTAGGTGTTGGAATGTTATCGATAGAGGTTTCATGGTAGTGAGAACACTTTAAAAAATCTATAGGCGTGTTAGAAATAGGATCTTTTCCTAAGATCCATAAATCTTTACTGGTGCCTCCACTCCCTGAAGATACGAGTAGGGTGTTTTTGATGCTTGAGACCCTAACTAGTCCCCCATTCATCACCGTGTAGTCCTCATCAGTTTTTAGACTAAAGGTTCGGATAACAGCATTGCGTGGTTCAATATTATGATCTGCATAATAGGGAGCTGTAGAGAAGTCGACATCTTCTTGTGCAACATATTGTGTTGGGTTTTTTACGAGTAAAGTTTTCAAGGCTTCTCGCTCATAAGGCGTCATTTTTTTACCAAAATAGACGGGTACTTTTTCAGCTTTGTCAATTTTTTTAATATTAAGCGTATCGAGATTATCAAGGACATACTCTAGCTCCGTCTGCTGTCCGCACCACCATGTAGCAATTTGTGGCAAAATGAGATCTTCTTTTAAAAAGTATTGCGCTATTTTTCCCATAAATGGGTTGAGCCCAATATTCTCTAAAATGGCACTACCGACAGGGTTCATCATATTGAGCTTGTCTTGTCGCATGGACTCTACGAGACCGGCAACACCAAGTTGTGAATCATTTTTAAGCTCTAACGGGTCACAAAACCTGTCATCAACACGACGCAATAAGGTATTGATTTTTCTAAGTCCACTAAGACTTTTTAGCCAGAGCGAGCCATTTTTACTTAGTAGGTCTTCTCCTTGAACCATGTTGATCTCAAGATAAGAGCTAAGATAGGCATGTTCAAAATAGGTCTCATTATGTGGTCCTGGCGTGAGAAGTGCTGCGGTAGAGATATCCCCATCTGCGAGTGTATGTAAAACTTTTTTAAACTCACGAATAAAGGCGAGCAGTTTATTGGTCTCAATGTTAGGATAGAGCTCTTTAGCAATAACATTCATAGTGAGGCGATTTTCAATAGCGTAACCGAGACCTGAGGGTGCCTGTGTTTTATCTTTGATAACCCACATTCTACCATTAGGTCCACGGGCAATATCTGTGGCATAAAAATAGAGGTTGAAATTCTCTTTATATCCAAAATCAAAGACTTCGGTTGCAAAACCTTTATGTCCGAAGATGACTTCTGCAGGGATGATATTGTCTTTGATGAGTTTCTGCTCTGAATAGAGGTCTTTTAAAATAAGGTTGAAGAGTTTAGCCCGTTGTTTCAAGCCTTTTTTTATCTCTTGCCACTCCTCTTCGGCGATAACAAAAGGGATGGGGTCTAAACTCCATGATCGGGTGGTGTGCCCATCAATGGTATCGTAGTTATTGTAGGTAACTCCATTATCTTCAAGGTGCCAGTCTATCTCTTTTTGTTTCTCTTGAAGGACATCAAGACCTGCGGTCTCAATATCATTTAAAATCTCTTTCCAGCACTCACGAATATTCTTCTCATCATCCAAGACTTCATCAAATGATGACTCAGAAGAGTAGTTATCAAATATCGGCATCTACTGCTTTGCCCACTTTCTACGTAAGTCCAATGTGTTAGGATATTCAAGGCTTTGAGAAACTTCTTGAAAATAGAAGCGTTTTTTACTTTTGTCTTTAGTGATAACAGCGCGTTTTGCCCCATTGATCTCATGTAAATTTTGCTGTATGGTTGCAGAGGATACATGCTCGATCTCACCTTGAGTATGGTTAAAGTCTAAGAAGCGACTAATACGACGTGACTCTGCCTCATAGCTATTGACTGGAAAAGAGTCATAGGTTCTTCCACCAGGGTGTGAAATATAGTAGGTCATGCCGCCGATAGAGCGTTGGTTCCATTTATCGACCACATCAAAGACTAGTGGTGTATCGACACCGATTGTCGGATGCAGGGCAGACCATGGTTGCCACGCTTTGTATTTGACACCAGCGATAAATTCACCCTCAACACCTGTCGGACTCAAAGGAATTGCTACTGAGTTACATGTAAGCACATAGCGTTCAGGAATAAAGTTACTCACTTTCACTTGAACACGCTCTAAAGAGGAGTCAACATAACGAGAGGTTCCCTGAGAACCACTCTCTTCACCGAGAACATGCCACGGTTCAATCGCGGCACGAAGTTCAAGATGGAAGTTTTCAACCGTAGCCATACCATAAAGTGGGAATCTAAATTCAAAGAAAGGATCAAACCAATCCGCTTCAAAAGCGTAACCTTCATTATTTAAAAATTCAACAATATCATTGATATCTTCTTTAACATAATGCTCTAACAAGAACTTGTCATGAAGTTGCGTTCCCCAGCGAACCAGTTTATG
>JAYEGP010000105.1:0-1838 GCA_034659135.1 Campylobacterota bacterium | reverse complement strand
TCTGGTGTGACTTTAAGGGTGTCAAGTCGTAAGTCATGAGCCGGTTCGTATCCCTCTAAGACAACTTTGATATCAAGTTTTTTAGCTACGGCTTCTATGGAAGCAATGAGGTCTAAAAAAGCATCAGTATGGTTGAGCGGTGGTAAGAAGATATAGAGCTTACCTGATCTCACTTCGATATTGAGTGCGGTTCTGACAAACATGGCATTGGGATCATTTTTGATCTTCATTGTCTCGACTTGCTCCGCACGTTTTCGAGCTTTTTTCAAAAACTTTTTGAGTTCTGGTGTCGGGGCAAAAAGATCAGGTTCGTGATGCGGTGCCAGTTCATTTTCTGGATTTTCGATTAATGAGTCCATTGGAAGACGTAGGCCTAATGGTGAATCACCCGGGATTAAAAAGAGTCGATCACGCCGAAACTCCCAGTGTGAACTCACCCATGAGCTGTTGTCAAAGTTTAGAGGAAGGACAAAACCAACAGGTTTTTTTAATCCTTGGCTTAAAACCCTAGCGATAGTTTTACGCTCAATAGAGTCTTCGAGATCACAATTGAGAAGATCAAGATCAGCAGGAAGTTGCGACTCTTTGAGTAGGTAATGCAGAGGATCTTCATAGGCATCAATGACATTTTGATCACTGACACCTAGTGTTAAGGCCAAGGTGTCTGTGAACTTTTTAGCATCTTTATTGGTGTAAGTGTACTCTTGATTCATATCTGCAAAGAGGGTAGGGTCTTTCCATATCTTCTTTTTATCTTTTCTCCAGATGATAGCCGTTTGCCATCGTGGAATAGGCTCCCCTGGGTACCATTTTCCTTGAGAGTAATGCAGCATCCCTCCATTGGTAAAAGAAGCGAGTAGTTTTCGTGAGAGTACGTCTGCTAGTTCACGTTTATGCGCACCGTCTGCACCCGTGTTCCATTGGTCTGATTCCATATCATCAATGGAGACAAAGGTAGGTTCTCCACCCATAGTAAGGCGGACATCATTCTCTTCTAGCTCTTTATCAACATCAAAGCCAAGCTTATAGATCGCGTCCCACTGATCATCGCGGTAAGGTTTTGTTACACGAGGTGACTCAAAGACACGTGTTACGGTATTTGAATATTCAAATTCAGTTTCACATTTGTCACTTAAACCTTCAATAGCATGAGCACTTTCAAATGACGGCGTACACGCTAGTGGAATATGCCCTTCACCCGCAAAAAGACCACTGGTAGCATCGAGTCCTACCCAGCCTGCTCCTGGAAGATAGACTTCAGTCCAAGCATGTAAGTCAGTAAAGTCTTCCTCAGGACCACTTGGACCATCAAGTGATTTTTCATCAGCCGAGAGCTGGACTAAATAGCCCGATACAAATCGTGCTGCAAAACCTAAGTGTCGCAAGACTTGAACAAAGAGCCAAGCATAATCTCTACAGCTTCCGAGCTTATTACCTAAGGTGATTTCACAAGTTTGTACGCCAGCTTCTAAACGCACCGTATAGTTTAGGTATTTGTAAATTTCTTGATTCAAATAGACGATAAAGTCATTGATAGGCTGTTTTTTCAAATCTAGAGTTTTCATGAATTTTTTAAGCTTTTTACCTTTTTCTGTGACTTCAAGGTAAGGCGCTAGCTCTTTTTTTAACTCATCTTTATATTCAAAAGGATAATTTTCGGCATATTCATCAACAAAAAAGTCAAAAGGGTTGATGGTAATCAGATCAGCAAGGATCTCAACATCAATACCAAACTCAGTGACTTTTTCTGGAAAGACAATACGAGCAAGATAGTTTCCAAAAGGATCTTGTTGCCAGTTAATGAAATGATTTTCAGGAGTGATCTTCATAGAATACGT
>JAYEGP010000104.1:0-3950 GCA_034659135.1 Campylobacterota bacterium | reverse complement strand
ATCAAAAGATACCGCTATTAACGTGCTTTGACGACATCTTAGCTAAGTGATATTAGCTGAAAGAGTATTAACTGAAACTAAAAAAAATTATATTATTGTCACAAAATTTAGAGGTTGTGTAAAAAAGGTAACACTGGTTTTACATAAATAATCCGTTACTTTTCACTCAAGGAGAGGACACCATTTTCATATGTTATTATCTTATTCTCAACTTGATCTATGATCTGCATATATCTTTTAGCTACTAAATCAACAGTACTAATAGATTCAAACTTTATTTTAGCTTTATCAAGCTCATTATTGTAAAAATGATCCAATGCGATCATATAGGATTCTAACTGCTCGATCTTAACATCATCTTGCAACATAGGTTCATACACTCTTAAAGGTTCATCTCTACCTACAACTTTTATATTTCCCAGTTCACGATAATAGTGTTTCATCAGCAATAATTTTTTCGTCACCTCAGAGATCATTATATATGAGCTAAACTGTTTATTTGCAGATTCTAATCGAGCAGCGAGATTTCCAGCATCTCCTATAAAAGTATAATCAAAGCGTTTATGTGTCCCTAAGTTTCCAATAATAACATCTCCAGTATGAATGCCAAAGCGCGTTTTAAACTCATGTCCAAAGGTGTCTAAAAAGTACCCTTTTTTCTCTCTCAGTAGTTTCTGACACTGTAATGCAGCATTTACGGCAAGATCTGCATGGTTTTCTTGCCATACAGGTGCATTCCAAAACGCGATAATCGCATCACCCTCATATTTATCAATCGTACCGCCTAAATCCATGATGATATCACTTAAATAGCCTAAATACTCATTTAAAAAATAAGCAACCTCTTCAGCTTCCATTGTTGATGAGATTTTAGTAAAGCCCTCAATATCACTAAAAAGTATCGTTAACTGCTCTTTCTTGCCACCTAATTTTAACATTGATGGATCTTCAATAAGAGTCTCTATCACCTTTGGACTAAGATATTGAGAGAAAGCAGTACGTATAAAACGTCGCTCTCTTCCTTCAAGCATATAATTGATACTAAAGGTGATGAAACTTGATACTATTAGAGCAAAAAGCAGAGGTGCAATTTTTAACCACACATGCATATAATAAACGAAGATTGCACAAAGGATTATCACAATAAATATTATGACGGGAAACAGAAATGATCGCTGCAGTGACTCATTAAAGCGAATACCAAAAGTATTGAGAAAGGAGACTAAAATGAGAAATAAAAAAGCGACATGAAATGAGATATTTTGAATAAAATTATCGTGAATAATATTATCCAAAACCGTAGCATGCACTTCTACACCAGGATATATATTGTGAGTCGGTGTAATTTTAACATCCATAAGACCGGGTGCACTCACACCAAGATAGACATAGCTGTCTTTAAAAACTTCTGATTTTAGAGATGGTATTTCTGTACTATCAACTTGCAGTTTTGACTGTATTATTGTTGCAGCGTTATAGGTGTCATAAGTTTGAGCTGGTCCATGAAAATTAATAATCTTCTTGCTTTGAGTATCAAGGTCTGGTATTATTTTTTGAAAAATATACTCATAGACACTCATAGACAGTGTTGGAACTCGAACATCATCAAAGTAATCCATCAACTGTATACGACGAATGACACCATCACTATCTGGTGATGCTAACACAGAGCCAAAAGCGGTAAATGAACTCTCTATAGGTCTTACAGGAAACGTAGCATTTTTTTTCATTCTACGTGTAAGGTTGTGCTCTTTAATATTGACGCGATTATAAATATTGTGAGGCCATTGCTGAACATCTCCTTGAGTATCACTTAAAAAGAGTACCCCAAAACTTGGTATTCTTTTTAATGCTTTAGAGAAACGTTCATCATCATAGTTGCCATAAAGAGATGGTTCAGAAAAAATGATGTCGAAAACGACTGCTTTCGCACCACCCATAGCACAGTATTCTATGATGGCACTATACATTTCTCGTGGCCACGGCCAAGAGAGTCCATTACTCTCTTTTGCCCAATCAAGAGCATTTTGATCAATCAAAATTATTTTAATATTAGGATCATGATCTTTCGTATCAGACAAGGCCATGACACGAAGATCCCATAGTTTATTTTCTATAGGATCTAACAATCGTAAATAATCGATTATAAGCACTAAGATGACTACAAACGTAGCAATAAAGAGACTTTGGACTCTTTTATTTTTCATTCAATTATATTTTAGCAAGCTTTTGGCGATATCTTGAAAAACGAGATTCTTGATTAGCACTTTTTTTAGTATCTGAACCTATTTCAGAAATACGATCTTTAGGATCAGGGTGTGTTTTCGCAAAATCTAAACCACCAGGCTTAAGACGTTTATCCATGAGTTTTAACACATCAATAAGTGCTGAAGAGCTGTAACCAATTTTATTTAACATTGCTATAGCACTCTCATCTGCTTCTTCTTCATACTCTCTAGAGTATCCATTCACAACAAGTGTATTCACAACATCATCAATGCTCCCTTCAAACATTGAAACTAATGAACTTACTTCTGAGCTTGTATATTTCTTAGCCGCTTCAGAACCTAAAGTCATTCCAACATCACTCCAACGACTCTTTTTTATGGATTGCATTCCATGTTGATGTGTCACATGTGCGATCTCATGAGCTAAAATTGCTGCCACAGCATCTTCACTATCTGTACAGCGTAACATACCGCGTGTTACAAATATAAAACCTCCAGGAGCTGCAAAAGCATTGATCTCATCAGAATCGAGTACCATAAAATGGTAACCTCCAAAAATATCTGGTTTATCAGATGCATAACTCACGAGTAAACCTATCTGATTGATATATTCTTGTACCGCTTTATTATTATAAGGCTTATAACGACTTAATAGATTCGCAGATATTGAACGACCGATATAATACTCTTGTTCAGGAGTAATATCTTCCATACTTTTTGTGACAGATGAACCTACTTTATAAGCAGAACCAATGTCATTTAGTGAGACTCCTGTTGAAGATAGTGTTTGCAATGCACTTGTACAACCACCAAGTAAAAGTGATAAACTTAAACCCGTTAGAATTACTTTCATCATAAACTCCTAATATTTAAGTTTGCCACTTTTGGCAAAAGCTCGTTGTGACTGTGATGAGACTGAATATTTTTCCATTTTATCAACACTATCAAATCGCATTTTTGGATTATCTTTACGGTACTTAGACTCAACCTGTTTATTAAAACCTTTACCAGCTAACACCATCTCGTCACTTGAAACACCACTGATAGCTTTCTTTGATGTATTTTTTAACACGACAACTTTGTCTGTCAATGCACTACTGTGTAACCAGCCTTTTTTGCTCTTAGTGGAGACTTTGATCCAGTCATCCTTACTGTCAAGTTCAGAAACTTTATCACCATATGTTAATGTTATAAGATTCTTTCCTAAAAAAGAGGGAGAGGCTTTTAAAACACTTTTTTTTACTTGTATACTCAGTGTTTTTGCATTAAGCGGTAGAGAAACGATTACCGAAACAACCATTAAGGTCATAAGAATTTTTTTCATACTAAATCCTTTTGAGAGTTTACAGATAAATAATACCTTGAATTTGATCTAAAAGCAATAAAAATATTTACGTGTTGAAAACATTTATAACGTCGATTTTGATTGGAAATTTTAATCCAATCGAACTCTTACAGACTGTTCATGAGCTGTCAAGCCTTCAGTGTTTGCTATAAGCGCACAGGCTTCACCTATCTCATTTATTCCTTTAGAGGAAAAAGAGATAATTGAAGATTTTTTCATAAAATTTTCAACACCTAAGGGAGAGTAAAATTTTGCTGTTCCCCCCGTTGGTAAGGTGTGATTTGGTCCTGCAACATAATCGCCTATCGCTTCAGGGGTATTAGGACCTAAGAAAATTGCACCGGCGTGTTTAATACTGGGTAAAAGCTCCCAAGGGT
>JAYEGP010000103.1:0-3990 GCA_034659135.1 Campylobacterota bacterium | reverse complement strand
ACTAAATCCAAAATTTTCTGTGACATGGCTGATCCTCATATGATTATAATAATCTAATTATATGGTTTTTGCTATTATGTTTGGTTGAATTTAAAGGAGATTTTATCAAACATTTTTTATTCATTTGTAGCTTACATGTAATGCTGATGGCTAGTGTTATTCCTTTATCTTATACGAAACTAGCTCAAGAGCTCGTGATCAAAGAAAAAAATGTCGAAATCTTGAAAAATTCACCACATTTCATGCATGCATCGGAGTTAAATAGTTTTCATCAGTGCCTAGAAACGGCATTCGAAATTGGATTTGAATGGGATAAACACGATGACATCGAATTAAAAAGAAGCTATTTAAAAGAACTTCGCCGCTGCAGTGATCTTTATGAAAAAATAGAGTATTTACAATCTAAAGCCATTCGAAAGAGTATTAAAGAGGATAATTATGAGGGCTTAATTAAACTTCTTGAAGCAGGAATGGCTGAAAATAGCTCCTTAGAAGAAGAGGTTTTAGCCTATTATGAGAAAAAACGTAAAATAAAAACGATTACTTTTGCTGAAGAGATGCTTGAGAACGCGCGTATCGATCAAGAGAGTCGTAAGCGTTATGAAGAAGAATATGCTGCTTATGAAGAGCATATTGCAGTTGTAGCTAGGAAAGAAGCACAACGTATTCGAAAGATGACAGCACCTTCTAAACGACGTAATGTCTTAGTGAGTACGGAACAAAATGGGGAGGGTTATGATTTTATAGCGGAAAACTTCAATAGTTTTAGGGTTACAGTAACCCTTGAATTAAAAAAAACTCATAATATCGTTAGCAGTAAAAAGCTTCCCTATTATTTTGAACTTCCGCCAAAAAGTGCTAAAAAAGTCTTACATGTAAGTAAAATAAGTTCACATGAAAGTATGAGTTTTCAATCAAATTTTAGTTGGATTATGGGTTCTGCCTCAGCGCAACATAGTAATGTAGCGTATCAAATTCCTTTTGCTAAAGGCGCTCGAATACCTGTTTCACAAGGCTTTAATGGCACTACTTCGCATAAAGGTAAACATGCTATAGATTTTGCGGTTCCTACAGGGACACCTATTCATGCAGCACGTGGAGGAAAAGTTGTTGCTTTAGAAGCGTCAAATCATCTAGGTAAATTTGATAAAAGTTATTCAAAATATGCGAACTATCTCGTCATCGAACATGATGATAAGACCTTGGGAAAATACTATCATTTAAAGCACAATGGTGTCGCTGTCAAACGTGGAACCAAGGTAAAACAGGGAGAATTGATAGCTTATTCTGGAAACACAGGTTATACCAGTGGACCGCATTTACATTTTAGCGTTTCAAAAGTTGATCCCAAAACAATGAATCGTCCTCAAACCATAGCGATAAGATTTAAAAACAGTGGTCATATTATTAAAACACCCAAAAAAGGGGATGTCATTACGGTGCAATAGTTTCTTATTGCTTTACATGTAAGGCAATCCAATGCGCGTCGTGTGATGTAGAAATCACACGATGGCGCTGATGAGCTTTAATGAGTAGATAATCACCGGTGATTAGCGTTTGTGTATGGGTTTCAAACTCTATACTCGCCTCGCCTTTAGCCAAAAACACCCATTCTATATTCTCTTGATTGTACCACTCACCATTTTTAAATTGATGGGATTGGATATGTTCTATCGTGATATTTTCATTTTCAAACAGCGTGCTAAAAGTCTCAGTTCCCCATGCTGGAGTTTTCTTACCATTAAAAATATTCATAATTCTCCATTGATTATTATTGTTTAAATGTTATGATACCGCATGAAAAATATTATATTAATTGGTTTTATGGGTGTAGGCAAGGGCAGTACTGCTCGAGAGATTGTAAAACAGTCAAATATTGTAGCTATTGATACGGACGATATTATCGAAAGTATGGAAAATCGTCGTATTAAAAGAGTATTTGAGAGCGAAGGTGAAGCCTATTTTCGATCTTTAGAAAAACGTGTGGGAATCTGGTTAGAAGAGAGTGTCAGAAATACGTTAATCTCAACGGGTGGTGGATTTTATAAGGTACCTAATATTAATAAAATTGGGAAAGTTGTTTTATTGCACTCTTCATTTGATGGGATATATAAGCGTATTATAAATCATCCACAAGCGGATAAGAAAATAAAAAAACGTCCACTTTTTGCTGAATTTTCAAAAGCAAAAGCACTCTATAATGAGCGTCTTCCTGAATATAAAAAGATAGCAGACCTTATTATTGATGTGGAAGGTAAAAGTGTCGAAAAAGTCGCTGCTGAAATTTTAAAAAAGGTAAAAAAATAATGAAAAAATATCTCTTTGGTTTGACACTGCTTATGCTTTTAAGTGGATGTCTTGGTGCGGATAATAATGAAACGAAAAACAGTACAAAAAAAGATACTGTTGTAGAGAAAGTGGATACAGAAGTTAAAGAAAAAGTACCAACAACACTTCAATGGGAAGAGAGTATTAAAGTGGCCATTGCTAAAGGTAAGCGTGTGAATAAACCGGTTATGGTCATGGTCAATCGTGATGGATGTCGCTGGTGTGACTATATGAAAGCCAATGCGCTAAGTGATCCTAAGGTTGTCGCAAAATTAAACAGAGATTTTATCAGTGCACAAGGTTTTACCAACCGAGGAACGGTTCCATCAGACCTAGTGACTCGGGGTACTCCAGGAACTTGGTTTATTAAAAATGGCGAGCCGATGTTTCAAGCATTAAAAGGGGCCACACCAGCGGATCAGTATTTAGAAGCACTTGATATTGTTTTAAAAGAGTTTAAGAGCGTTAAAAAGTAGCACTTTGTGGACATTAGCTATAATGTCGAAATTATTACATGTAAGGAAAGAGATACATGATTTTTGTTCACACGAGCGATGACAATTTTTCAAATCAGTTTGATGAACTTTTAGGACGTGGTCAGATGGATATCGAACACGTTTCAGGAATAGTTGGCGGTATTATCAGTGAGATTAAGGCTGAAAAAAATGCAGCACTAAAACGTCATATTGCTAAATTTGATGCATGGAAACCTCAAGAAGACAGTGATCTTAAAATTGATACACTCTCGATGAAAGAGGCTTACGACAATCTTAATGAAGAGCTTAAATCTGCACTGCACCTTGCTTATGATCGTATTAAAGCGTATCATGAAAAGCAGTTACCAAAATCATGGTTCGATACTGAAGCTAATGGGACGATCTTAGGTCAAAAGGTCACGCCAGTTGATAGTGCAGGGCTTTATATTCCTGGGGGTAAGGCAGCGTATCCCAGCTCACTTTTGATGAATGTTATCCCTGCCCAAGTAGCAGGAGTCGAACAGATCATTGTGACAACACCAACTCCCGATAATGAACCTAATGCACTGTTATTAGCCGCGTGTCATCTTTGTGGTGTGAGTGAGGTGTATAAAGTTGGTGGTGCGAGTGCTATTGCAGCCATGGCGTATGGGACAGAGACGATTCCAAAAGTTGATGTGATTACAGGGCCGGGTAATATTTTTGTAGCTACGGCTAAAAAAATGGTATTTGGTGATGTTCATATTGATATGATAGCAGGACCGAGTGAGATCGGTGTTTTAGCTGATGAGAGTGCCCATGCCAATCATTTAGCGATTGACATGCTTTCTCAAGCAGAACATGATGAGATGGCCAGCTCTATTTTAATAACACCATCACAAACGCTTGCCAAAGAGGTAGAAAAAGAGATTGAACTCTGGTTGCAAAAATTACCACGTGAAGAGATTGCGCGTCAATCAATACAAGAGCGTGGTGCTATTATTGTCACAAAAGATATGGACGAAGCTACTGTCTTGATGAATGAGATTGCTCCAGAACACTTAGAGGTGGTGACACAAAACCCTTGGGAGCTTTTACCCAGTATTAAACACGCCGGTGCAATTTTCTTAGGTCCTAATACCCCTGAAGCGATAGGCGATTATGTTGCAGGACCAAATCACACCTTACCAACGGGGGGAACAGCAAA
>JAYEGP010000102.1:0-4003 GCA_034659135.1 Campylobacterota bacterium | reverse complement strand
ATTCTTGCTGCTGGAAAAGGTAGCCGTATGAAGTCAGATACAGCCAAGGTCTTACACCCTATTAGTGGAAAACCGATGCTCTTTCACATCATCAAAGCCTCTCAAGAGATCAGTGACGATATCAGTGTGGTTGTTGCGCATCAAAAAGAGCGCGTTATTGAAAATATGCAGAGCTATTTTGATGATATCAACTTTGTTGTGCAAGATGCAGAGAATTTTCCTGGAACCGGTGGTGCGGTCATGAACATTGCCCCTGAGCATGATAAAGTCTTAGTATTAAATGGAGATATGCCGCTAATTAATGCGCCATCACTTCAAGGCTTTATCGACTCGGACGCGGATATCACCATGTCAATCTTTGATCTTGAAAATCCTGATGGTTATGGTCGTGTTGTCATCTCTGATATCGGTGTCGAGTATATTGTAGAGCAGAAAGATGCCTCAGCAGAAGAGCTTAAAGTCACCCATGTGAATGCAGGAATTTATAGCTTCAAAAAAAGTGTCTTAGAAACCTACCTACCGAAACTCTCTAATGAGAACGCTCAAGGTGAATATTACCTCACCGATGTTATTGCACTCGCTCGTGCGGATCATTTAAGCATTGAGCCACTGTTAGTCGATGAAGAGCACTTTAAAGGCGTCAACTCCAAAGCGGATCTAGCTAGTGCCGAAGTGATCATGCAAGAGCGTATTAAAGATCACTGGATGCGTCAAGGCGTTAGCATGCAACTCCCTGAGACTATTTACATCGAGGAGAGTGTCACTTTTGAAGGCGAGTGTCTTATAGAAAATGGGGTTCGTATCACAGGAAATTCACTGATCGTCAACTCTCATATCAAAGCGCACAGTGTGGTAGAAGATAGCATTATGAAAAACTCGGATGTCGGTCCTATGGGACACCTTCGTCCTGCCTCACATATCGAAGATACCCATATTGGCAATTTTGTTGAAGTCAAAAAGTCATCACTCAAAGGTGTTAAGGCTGGACACCTGAGTTATCTGGGTGACGCGATTATCGATGAGGGTTCTAACATTGGAGCAGGAACCATTACATGTAACTATGATGGAAAAAATAAATACCAGACCATCATTGGAAAAAATGTCTTTATCGGAAGTGACACGCAGATTGTGGCCCCTTGTGTTATTGAAGATGATGTTTTGATCGCCGCAGGGACAACAGTGAGTGCTAACAAGGTTGAGAAAGGTTCCCTTGCCATCAGTCGAACAAAGATGAAAACAATAAAAAACTTCTTTTATAAGTTTTTTGGAAGCGCTACATGATCATCTCAGAAGATCTACTTCAAGGCAAGAGAGTCTTACTGGGTGTGACCGGTTCGATCTCAGCCTATAAAAGTGCTGAATTGGTACGTCTCTTTATCAAAGCGGGTGCTGACGTTCGTGTGGTGATGAGTGAAGCTTCAAAAAAATTCATCACCCCTTTAACCCTTGAGACACTCAGTCGAAACACCATACTTGATGAAGCCAATGAATCCTGGGCTGATGATCATAACCATATCAATATTACTGAATGGGCTGATCTTTATCTGATCGCACCGTGTAGTGCTCATACGATTGCGAAGCTTGCCAACGGCCTGGCAGATAATCTTCTCACACAGTGTGCCTTAGCTGATCCAAAAGTCAAGCTCTTAGCCCCAGCAGCTAATACCAACATGATAAACAATCCTATCACTCAAGCATCGCTGAAAAAGCTTGAAGATGTCAATTTTGAATTGGTGAAGACTCAGGTTAAAGAGCTTGCCTGCCAAACTACCGGTGATGGAGCACTCGCAGAACCTATAAACATCTTTTGGCATGGGGCACGTCTTTTACTTCAAGAAACCTTTTGGCACAATCGCTCGGTTGTCGTTACGGGTGGTGGCACCATAGAAAAGATTGATGATGTCCGCTATCTGAGTAACTTCTCCAGTGGTAAAATGGCCTCATCACTGGCAATGGCACTCTATCTTAAAGGCGCCGATGTCACTCTTATCGCCACACGTTATGAAGCTGATATCGCACAAGATATTCAGCTTTCTAAGGTACAAAACTCTAGCGAAATGCATCACGCTATCCTTGAGTCTATCAACAGTGTCGCAAAAGAAAAAGAGCCTTATCTTTTTATGGCAGCCGCTGTGAGTGATTATATCCCTGCTGATGCTCAAGAGGGGAAAATGAAAAAAATTGATATCGGTGAGCGTTGGCAATTGTCACTTAAACAAAATATTGACCTCTTAAGCAGTATCGATAAAACTAACATAAAAACCATCGCATTTAAAGCAGAAATGGACTCTGAGAGTGCACTGCATAATGCTTCAAGACTTATTGATACTAAAAATGTTGATGGCGTCTGTCTTAACCTCTTACGAAACTCTGAGAGTTTTGGAACTGATGACAATCAGATCGATTTTATTACGGCGGGAGGCATTAAAAAGCTTCCTCAAACGGACAAACTGACCCTGTCACTGCATATTTTAGAAGAGGCAAAAGTACTTTAATGGGAAATCAAGCACGTCATATCGCCATTATCATGGATGGTAACGGTCGCTGGGCGGAAGCTCAAGGAAAAAAACGAATCAAAGGTCATGAAAAAGGGGCTGAAGTCGTTCGTGATATCACAACTTTTTGCTCTAACCATGAAGAAGTACAGCGTTTAACACTCTATGCCTTTAGTACTGAAAACTGGAAACGTCCTAAATATGAAGTCGATTTTTTAATGAAACTTCTCGATAACTGGCTCAAAAAAGAGCTGCCTATCTATCTTGAGAATGACATTCGCTTTAAGGCTATCGGTGATATCTCAGGCTTTAGTACAAAACTGCAAAACACCATTCGAGATGTTGAGCAGAAAACCCTTACATGTAAAGGTCTAACCCAATCATTAGCCCTAAACTACGGCTCAAAGAACGAGATCATCCGCGCGGTCAATACTTTAATATCAGATAATATAGAAGTCACAGAAGCCTCACTTGAGTACGCCTTAGACACCTCCATGCCCGTTGATATTCTCATTCGAAGTGGAGGCGATCACCGTCTTTCAAATTTTCTACTCTGGCAAGCTGCCTACGCCGAACTCTTTTTTACTGAAACACTGTGGCCAGATTTTACTCCCAATGAGCTACAATCTATTTTAAATAAATTTACAAATATCGAACGACGTTTTGGAGGACTTAAATAGATGGAACTGCTCTTAATATTTGTACTAGGAACCCTCATAGGCTCATTTATGAATGTGGTGATTATCCGTATTCCTAAAGAAGAGAGCGTTGTTTTTCCCGCTTCTCACTGTGTCAGCTGTGATGCTAAACTCAAACCCTGGCATAACATTCCCCTTGTCTCATGGCTGATGCTTCGTGGAAAATGCTCTTTTTGTGGTGCACCGATCTCCAAGCAGTACCCTATTGTTGAACTCTTAAGCGGTATTATCTTTGTATTGGTTTTTATGAAAATGGGAATCTCTATTCCTACCTTAGGTATCGCCATCGTTTTTTTACTTTTATTGGCACTTTCGGTGATCGATTTTTATTACAAGATGGTACCTGATTCACTGAATCTATTAGCACTCACCTTAGCGATTGTCAGTGTCTACTCCTTCCCAATGTTCGTTGAACATGGTGTTCATGCCCTACTCTTTGCAGGAGGTTTTACCCTGCTGCGTTTTTATCTCTCTTACATCATCAAAAAAGAGGCGATGGGAGAGGCTGACATCATGATCGCTGCAACCATGGGAGCTCTTTTAGGCATTAAACTCACGTTAGCAGCCATCTTCATATCAGCTCTTTTAGCCCTACCTGCTATGCTACTGCTTCGTGATGAAAAGGATGAAGAGAGTCTACAAGTCCCTTTTATCCCCTTTTTAGCGATGGCGACCTTGTTAGTCTTTATCTTTGATATGCCCATCATGAACTATCTGGACTCGCTGTATGGATAGACTCCGTAAATATATCATTAGCAACTTTACGGTTCTTTTCTTCTCTATCTTTATTCCTCTGTTTGCTATTGCATC
>JAYEGP010000101.1:0-4006 GCA_034659135.1 Campylobacterota bacterium | reverse complement strand
TTAGACCTGATGTTAAAGTCACAGATATTAGAACTGCCCTCGGTTACGGTTGTCATGCAAGCACAAGAGATTATCGATGTTGATGCGATCTATAAAGCAAAGAAGCGATTAAAAGAGACGCTATTTTTTCGATTTGAAAGTTCCATGCAAGCACAGTATCTTGAATTTCATGACCCTTTTAACTCGGATATTAACAGTCTCAATATCGGTAAGCGAGCCCTTAAAAACCTTCTCTTAAGTTATCTTATTTCATCACAAAAAGATGATAAGATAGAGTTGGCTTTATTACAATATCAGCAGTCTGTGACTATGACAGATCGCATTATCGCGCTGGATCTTTTGGAAAATTTTGCTCCATTGGAAGCGGAAGCGTATCTCAATGAGTTTTATGAAGAGTACCATAGTGACACCTTAGTGATGAATAAGTATTTTTCTATTCTAGCGGCAGCTGATCGTGAGGATGTACTGGACCGTGTTCAAGCCTTACAAAACGACCCTGTGTACGATATTAAAGTACCAAATCTTGTCCGTTCACTTATTGGGGTTTTTGCTAGAAATCCACGCCATTTTCATGCCTCCACGGGATATGGATACAGTTTTATTGCAGACAAAATAATTGAACTCGATCAGATCAACCCCATGATCGCATCAGGCTTGGCAGGTGCCTATAAAAGTTACAGTCGTTTAGACCCCAATCACCAAGAGCTTATGGGTAAGGAATTAAAACGAATTTTGACGACTGACTCTTTGTCGAAAAATGTTTTAGAAATTGTAGAAAAGATACTAAAAGACTAGAAAAGTAATCTTTTTTACAAGATTTTAGTTTTTAATACTGCTTCATAATAAATTTTTATTTCTTTATGCTACACTTAATGTTAAATAACTAATTGTAATATTAAGTTTATATTAATAATAACTTTACTTTATAACTAGTAGCTACTAAAGGAGATATGAATGGCAAGATTAGTAATTCTTGGTGCAGGTGTTGCAGGGCATACCGCCGCATCTTTTGCTTCAAAATGGCTTGGATCTGAGCATGAAGTGGTTGTAGTGACTCCCAATGCTAAATGGAATTGGATTCCATCGAACATCTGGGTCGGTGTTGGTGAAATGGAAAAAGAAGAGGTCACTTTTGATCTCGCTCCCGTTTATGATAAAGCCGGTGTGAGTTATAAGCAGGCTAAGGCAGTCTCTTTGAATCCTGAAGGTAGTGAAAGCATAGACTCCTCGTTTGTAACGATTGAATATACAGGTCAGGGAAAAGAGGGTGAGCTTGAAGAGTTAACATTTGACTATCTTATCAATGCCACCGGTCCAAAACTTAACTTCGCAGCAACACCAGGCCTAGGTGATGCCAATGGCCTTGGTGAGCATACGGTTTCAGTGTGTACCGCAGATCATGCGATTCACGCGGCGGAAGAACTTGAAAAATGTATTAAAAAGATGCGTAAAGGGGAACGTCAGACTTTCTTGATCGGAACAGGTCACGGTATGTGTACCTGTCAAGGTGCAGCATTTGAGTATATTTTTAATATTGAGCACAAGCTTCAAGAAGAGGGTGTGCGTGATATGGCGGATCTGATATGGATCTCCAATGAATCGTTCTTAGGTGACTTTGGTATGGGTGGACTTCACTTTAAAATGGGGGGTTATGTGACCTCTTCTAAAGTCTTTGCCGAGTCTCTTTATGCTGAACGTGGGATGGACTGGATTATCGGTGCGCATGTCAATAAGGTTGAAGCGGGTAAGGTCACTTACGAATCACTCGATGGAACCATTGATGAGCAAGAGTTTGATTTTGCGATGTTGATCCCGCCATTTGCAGGTGCAGGCATGAAAGCGTACAACAAAGCGGGTGAAGATATCACTGATGTGGTATTTGCACCCAATGCATTTATGAAAGTGGATGCGGATTATACAAAAACATCTTATGCGGATTGGGAGCCTACCGATTGGCCACGTACACTTCAAAACCCAACGTATAAAAATATGTTTGCAGCGGGTATCGCCTTTGCCCCACCGCACCCGATTTCAAAACCGATGAAATCACCTAATGGCACGATGATTACCCCAACGCCTCCACGTACAGGTATGCCATCAGCTATGATGGGTAAAGCAGTGACTGCAAGTATCTGTGACATGATGAATGGTAAATCAGAGACGCCTACCCATACCTCATGTATGGCAGAGATGGGCGCGGCGTGTGTGGCATCTGCAGGTAAGGGTCTCTTCTCTGGAACGGCTGCGGCCATGACGGTATTTCCCATTATTCCCAATTATGAGAAGTATCCGGGAACAGGACGCGACATTAACGGAACAACGGGTGAGATTGGTCTTGCAGCGCACTGGGTAAAACACCTTTTACATCACGCTTTCATCTGGAAAGCAAAACTAAAACCAGGCTGGACTTTAATTCCAGAATAGCGAAACTAGGAGCTTTTTAGTTCCTTATTTAATAAAAATAATTAATAGCATTAGGAGATGAGATGGCAGAAATAAAAAAAGAAAATACTCACGTTCAACACGTTGAGCCGTATAGCCCGCAGTTTGGAACAATGATTCCTTTAGGAACACAAAAGTTCTTTAGAACCTGTGTACTTTGGCAACTGGTTCGTTTTGTGGCGATTAACATCAAGATGACAATTTTAATTTTAAAAAGTCACCACTAATTCCTCTTTAGAAACAGTGTTTTGAGCTGTTTCTAACTTCCTAAAATATAATAACTCGCCCCAAACATGAGCACAGTCATGAGAAAATATTTTACCGATACTGCCGTAAAACTCACTACTTGACACCCAGTACATGAGATAACTCTATCGGCTTCATATTTCGCATAAGCAAAATAACTGATATTGAGAATGATAAGAGCAATACTCGCATAATAGTTAAAATTATACAGCGACGCTATGGTGTCTGCTCCAAAGTTAAAAAGCGGCGCAAAGAGGGTTAAAAACTCTAAGAAAAGAAGCTTGGTCATCACGCTTTTAAAATACTCGCGTTCAGAGATAGGACCATCAGAGTCAAAACTCCCGACAACTCCAGATTGAGCTAGCTTTTTTTCGAGATTTTTTCGATCCTTAGCATTAAGTTTTGTAACAAAACTACCTCCAAAGAGATAATCAAATTTTCGTTGAATTAAGAGGGCTAGTTTTCCATAAGCCTTAAGTGAGTGTTGCTTGCCTGTGCGATCTTGATAGACAAGCGAGATACGCTCATAACGATTGATAGTATGCTCGGTATCAGGAAGATAGAGGGTACGCTCAAGGGAGGAAACTGAGCCTTTTTTGTTGAGGATTCTAGGATTAAGAAATTCAAGATACTTCCCATTGTCATCTTTGATAACAACCACAGAGACAGGAAAGCCAATCTGTATCGCAGCGAGACCATCGGCATCATTGGCTTCAATCGTCTCTTTCATATTGTCAATAAGCTCAGCGATCTCTTCATCAAAAACTCGAACATCGGCTGAAACAAGATTAATACGGTCATCGGGGTAGGTTACTAAATCATATAGCATGTTTTGTTAGCATTTAAGTACAGTTTATTTTGTAAAATTGTTCACCCTTTCTAAAATCACTGATTGCAGATTCAGCGAGATCATCTAATTTACCAGATTTCAGATCATTTTCTACTTGTTCATCCCATTTTTGAGAATCATAATCTTGAAACCACTCTCTAAACTTAGAGAACTCTTGTTCAGGAAGGCTTTTGATCTCTTCTTCTATATTTTCTAACATCGTCATGCTAACTCCTCCTACTTTGATAGTCTAATAAGCTAATTATACCTTCTGCCATTAAGAATTTACGAGGCGTTGAAAATACACTTTTAAAATCTTTTACATTTGTGCTCAAATAGTTAAAAGTAGATATTTAACGCCTGATCTGTACTTTGCACTTAGAAGTCAATAGTTAGCCTAATGGCGACTTGTTGACTTTCTGATTTCTTGGCTTCCTTCGTAAGTTATCTGTTGTTTTTAGTATATAACAAAACTTATACTGATGTCCT
>JAYEGP010000100.1:0-4038 GCA_034659135.1 Campylobacterota bacterium | reverse complement strand
TTAGGCAGTGGAAACTTTTCACTGTCAGGGTTTAAATAGCCCTCATCAATAAGGGTGTCAACAATGGCTTTAAAAACAGGTACGGCCGTGAGTGAGGCGAAGTGAATACTTCGAGGCTGTATGACCGTCACCCCTAGTGTATATTTATGCTTTTCATCATTGGCAAAACCGATAAAAGAGCTGTTGTATTTATTAACATAACGCCCTTTTTCAGCAATGTGAGAGGTTCCTGTTTTACCACCGACTTGAACACCTTCCGTACGTGTTTTGATACCGGTGCCCTGATTGACCGTTTTAATCAATATCTTCTTCATTCGCTCTGCAGTTGCTGTTGAAATCACTTGAACAGGTGCTTCTTGTTCACGCTTCATCATACGCCCAAACTGATCGATAGTGCCTTCAACGATGTAGGGGGTTAGCATGCGACCACTATTGTTAAAGATATTATAGGCCTTAACAAGTTGCATGAGGTTACTTAAGATACCGTAGCCGTAGCCTGTTGTGGCTTTATAGATGTCGTGATTAAGCTGGCGGATATTGGGCATATGACCTTTACGTTCATAAGGAAGATCGACACCACTTAGCTGTGTTAATCCAAATTTGTTAAAACCATCATAAAAATCAATACCGCTAAGTTTTTGAGCCAGTTGTGCAATACCGACATTGGATGAATAGACAATAACATCTTCAGCTCCCATCCAGTCAAATTTATGCTCATCGGTAATGGTTTTTTTACCGACTTTAAAGCGGCCATTATGGCCATTGACCAGATCATAAGGATTAATCAGTTTTTTATCGAGTAAAAGTGCAAAGGTGATGGGTTTAATAACAGAGCCTGATTCAAAACTGTACTCGATGGCAGAGGTGTTGAGTGAGGGATAGTCACTGCGTTGAATCGCCTTAGGATAAAAACGGTTAGAACTTGCTAGTGAGATAATTTTTCCTGTTTTTGATTCCATGAGGGTAATAAACACTTCATTGGCTCGAAGCTCTTTTTTATAGTGTTCAACAATCTCCTCAATTTTTATCTGTAAGGTTACGGGAATATTAAGTTTGATGTCAAAGCCATGAATTGGGCTTTGAGTATAGCTCTGTTTATTTAAGATCATGTAGCTATTAACATCACGAAGGGCAAACTGTTTACCATTTTTTTGCGCATCAAGTTCGTCATCAAAGCGTTTTTCAATCCCTTTGACACCATAAACACGGGTATAGCCATCATCTTCGATCTTATGTGGATAGCCTATGAGTGGTGTGAGGAGCTTTCCATAGGGATACTCTCGTGTTTCACCGCTCTCTATGATACTAAGACCTTGTAAGATACGCTCTCCATGACGTCCTTCATATTCAACAAAGACCTTATACTTTAAGAGCTCAAATGCTAGTGATTTTAAATACTGTGCGACCTTTGGACCTATCGAATAACTCAGCACAACCGTACCACGTCGGGCACTGATTTTTTTACGAATTTTATCTTGAGGCAAACCACTGTAAATACTAAAAAGTTCAATAAAAAGCTCTTTTTTCTCAGGATCGATATTTTTGGTATTGACCATCGCTTTATAGAGTTTTTGAGTGGTGGCGATGTGAAAACCATCCGCGCTAATGATACTGCCACGTTGTGCTCTAGTAGACTCAGAGGTGTAAAGTGAAGGACTTTTACGGCTTTTAAAAGCATTCATAAACATCACACTCAAAAAGACCCCAAAGCCCAATATTAAAATAATAAAAAGAAAAAGTATTTTTTTTGAGCGGTTCTTGTTAATCATGTGAAATTGTATCTATTTATGCTTACATGTAAGGGGTGATGCTTCGCCAGATCAGAGCCATATCTTTAATGGTGATGTCACGTTTCTTAGGTCGTATCTGAAAGGGCTCAATAGTATAGTTTTTCAGATCAAAATCACTATCTAGCAGATCAATCTTATCTTCGAGCTCATCTTGAAGCTCTTGGTACTGCTTCTGAAAGCTTGCAATATCGCTCTCAATGCGTCTGACATCAGCTTTTTCTTTAGAAATTCGGGCACCTTTTGAGATGGTTGAGCTGATTTTTGAACGTGAACGGCTTCCAAAAAAAGTTCCAAAGATTGCTAGCCCAGCGCTTACTAGTGTGTCCGTAGTTTTTGCACTGACATCAGATTCTTCTTTTTCAAGTCGTGCGTGTGCTTTTTCAATACGCGCGGCAATACGCTGCTCTTTTTTAGCATAACGCGCTTCAAGCAGTGTGAGCTTGGCATCTCTTTTTTGATTCAAAAGGTCTTGAAAACGGACGCTAAAGGCTTGAAGGCTCTCTTTAGGTTTAGATTCTAATCGGGGTGATCGAACACGGTACATCTGAAGATTCATACTCTGATAGAGATAGGTTTGTATTTTTGAATGGATCTTTTTTTCTGCTTGACGCTGTAAGATCTCTGTTGGAAGGGGTGCATAAGTTGCGTCTTTGGGAGCTTTTGTGGCTAGACGTGTATAGTGTGATTCACTCTCTTGGGCTTGTGAAAGATCAATATCGTCTTCATCAAGAGCAACTTCGTAGATAATTGCGTTAGTCTCATTGATTCCCTTACTCTGATTATGGTAAAAGATTTCGGCATTAATGAGAAGTGATGGCGTGAGCTCTTTAGAGCCAAGAACATCAAAGTATTGGGGGAGTTCACCACTGTAAGTGTTTTTGCTCTTTGTCGTGGCTTGTTTTTTAGGTTCTGCTTGTGATGTTGTTTTTTCGCGAACCGTCTTTTGAGCGTGCATCAAAGCTTTGATCTCATCACGTTTAAGTGGCCCTTTAAGATACGACAGTACCCAGCGTGTTTGAAAAATTTCAATATCTTCTCTGTGGGCACTTTTGAGAAAAAAGGTGCGTTTTTTCATATTCGAAAGCTGCGAACGAATCTCTTCTTTACTCAGTCCTGAGCCCAGTTTGCCACTCAGCCCTTCGATAACTTTATCGATATCTTGACGGGTCTGCAAGCGACCGATAAACCAGGTTCCAATATTAGAAAGTCCTTTATAGTCCAGATCCACAGGGTTTTGAGTGGAGAGAATGACGCCGACTCCAAAGGCACGCGCTTGTTTGAGCAGTAGCATCATGGGTGCTTTTGAAGGGGGATTTTTACTTGGCGGAAAATAACCGTAGATCTCATCCATATAGAGTAGGGTACGAAGCGCTGAGGTACCACTTTGACGGCGCATCCATGCGATATAGCGATTGAGTAACATGGTAACAAAAAACATGCGCTCGCTGTCACTGAGATGGGCGATAGAGAAGATACTGACTTTGGCTTTAGCATTCTCATCAAAGAGTAGTTTGTCAATATCGAGTTCTACTCCTTGAAGCCACTGAGAAAAAGAGGGATTGGCAAAGACGCTGTTAAAACGACTGGCCAGTTTAAAGCGTTCATTGGATGGGTAGAAATCATCCAGAGCTAAGAAGCCGATCTTCTCAAATGAGGGCTTAATAATAGAAGCGATTAGGGTTTCAAGGTTGAGATGGACGTCATTTCGCCACGCATGGGCAATCAATGTCGTTAGAAGCGTATAGGTTTTTGAGTGGATATCACTCTCTTCACCTATGAGTGAGAGGAGGGAGGAAGCGGTAGAGCCGAGATAGGCACTAAAGAGATCACTATCATCTAAAATTGCCTCTCCAGGTGCATCGAGAGAACTCAGGATATTAACACTGACTCCTGCACTGCTTCCTGGAGTATAGATTGTGACGGGAGTCTCTGAAAGTTTTTGCGACCTTGAGATGTCTTGATCCCAACTCTCTATTCCCTCTTTCCACATGTTTGCTGTCGGAGCTGATTTTTCCTCACCTACCCAAGGAACAAAGTCTTTTGCTTCATAACTCGGACTTCTCATACAGAGATTTCCCATATCCCCTTTGGGATCGATCAAGATGGAAGGGATGTTATCAAGCATCGCCTCTTCGATAAGTCCCATTCCAAGACCTGTTTTACCACTACCCGTCATTCCAATGATGGCCGCGTGGGTGGTGAGGTTTTTGTTTTTTAAGAGGGTAAGGGATTGATCTTGTGTTGATTT
>JAYEGP010000099.1:0-4049 GCA_034659135.1 Campylobacterota bacterium | reverse complement strand
TGAAAATAGAGATTTGTGATCTTATTTGCTTCGGTCATTTTAAGCAGCGCCGCCGTCATGGGAGTCGTTGTCTCAAAACCTATGGCAAAGAAGACGACCTTTTTATCGGCGTTCTCTTTGGCAATTTTTATCGCATCCATAGGTGAGTAGAGTGCGCGAATATCAGAGCCTTTGGCACGCTCCTCAGCCAGCGATGTTTTAGAGCCCGGTACTCGGATCATATCACCTAAGGTCAGTAATATCGTATTCTCCATCTGTGCTAAGGCGATAGCGTGATCGATACGCTCTTTTGGCATAATACAGACGGGACATCCCGGTCCATGAATAAAGTCGATACTATCAGGCAAAAGCTGTTTCAAGCCATACTTCATGATGGTATGGGTATGCCCACCGCATATCTCCATAATATAGAGTGGTGCTTTGAGTCTCAAGGCCTCTTCTTTGATCTGGTATGCCAAAGCTTTAATGGTTTCGGGATCGCGAAAACCATCATAAAGATCTTTAAGCTCTAAACTCACGGAGCGTCTCTGTTAGCACAGTTATCCCCATCTTCAATTAACTGCCTCCGCTCTCCACCCAGGTGGTCCCTCTCTTGAGCTGCGCTCAATTCACCTTGATGCTCTTCCATCTTCTCAATAATCTCACCATACACTTTCAGACTCTCAAGTGCATCCGCTTCATCGATCTTACTCATCGCAAACCCAACATGGATTAAGACATAATCCCCTATCGTTGCGTCATCACCCATCAAGTCTAAACTCACTTGACGTTTAACGCCCATCGTATCGACAGTGGCAACGTTATCCTCATCGATCTCTACGATTTTTGAGGGTATGGAGAGGCACATTAACGCATCTCCATTTTAAACTTAATCCAGTTGGCTACCCGTTGCACCGAGGCTTCATCTTTGATATTAACTTCCAAGATATCGACATTAGGTTTAATCTTACGCGCCTCAGCTTTTTCACGTTCCATGTCATACTCAAAGTGAGGTAAGAGATCCGTTTTAGTGATTAAGATCAGATCTGCCTGACGAAACATCACCGGATATTTGGCGATCTTATCTTCACCTTCAGGGATGGAAACCAGTACGATATTAAGATGGCTTCCCACATCATAACTTGCCGGACAGACAAGGTTTCCGACATTTTCAATAAAGCAGACGTCTAAAGTGTCTAAATCCATTGCATGAAGACCCTTATGTACCATGAATGCATCAAGATGACAGGCACTTCCCGTCTGAATCTGGTAAGCGGGAATCCCTTTGGCTTTAAGGCGATCGGCATCTTTTGAGGTCTCAAGATCACCCTCTATGACCCCATATTTGAACTCTGCGATATCGTGCATTTTCTCAAGCAAGGTTGTTTTTCCACTTCCTGGAGAGCTCATCAGGTTAATCGCCAAAACCCCATGTGAATCAAAATGGGCACGGTTATGCCCCGCTTCATGATCGTTTTTATCGAGTATTTTTGTGATAACATCAATGGTCTTTTTATCATTGAGCTGAGGGTTGTGATGAAGCGTCTCATGGGCGGCATGATGCTCATGAGAGTGGTCGTGTTCATGAGTGTGCTCATGGCTATGCTCGTGTGGGTGAACGTGGTCGGTGATACTGCATCCGCAATCTTTACACATAAAGAGTTCCTTTTATCCTAAAATCATATTGGTTCCGACAAGAAGCGAGATAATACCTGCTGTTGTAAAAACCCGTCTAACATTTCGTTTTGAGGTGAGTAGCGATCTGTTAATATACAAAATCACCCCGCCAAAGAGTACAAAAATCAGTGACACCCCTAAAACAAAGGCAGCAATCATGGAAAAATCCAGACTGTGTGATTCAACCATACCTAGTGTCACTAACATCCCTCGTACGCCGCCAATTCCCATCAAAGCGCCAATGCTCAAGGCCGAGAGTGCATCACGCTGAGTATGCTGATGCTCTTTTCCAAACCAGATATGAATATGTTCCTGACCCTCATGCTCATGACGACGCAGTTGAATGCGATCAGTATAAACCATAAAAAGCAGATAGAGTCCAATGCCGATAATCACTAATGATGAAATCAGATCACCATAGCCTGTAATGGCTTCGGGAATATGTGTCACACTCAAGAGTTTGGCAAAGAGAAAAAGCATCACCCCATGTCCTAAAGCAAAAGCTATCGTAATAAAAAAAGTACGCTTCATACTTTTACCGATAGAAAAATCGGCAATAGCCGTGAGATGATCCGGCCCAAATGCGTGTAAGACACCGTACCAGAAGATAATCAGTAAGCCAAGTTCCATGAAAGTTCCTATTATTTATGAATGCTTATTCAGTTTTGATATAATTATAGAGCAATAGAGTAAAATTAAGCTAAAATAGTACTCATCTTATATATTTTTCGGACTTGAAAGCGTTTTAAATGTCATTAGACCATACCTGTATTTACTGTCAAGGGTCTCTCTATCATCTCAGTGACGGGCGTGTAAAATGTTCTACATGTAAGAAAAAATACAGTCAAAAACGCGTGAAAAAGATCACCACCTTGATAGCGTGCTTTTCACAAAATTACAATGCCTCTCAAAGTGCCAAAAAATTAAATATCAACTACATCACCGTACACAAACATTACCAGCAGTTTCGCTCTCTAGCCGCGCAACACTGTGAAGCGCGATATCAAGAGCATCGTAATAATGTCAGTGAATATGAAGAGTACAACTACCTCGAACGCTCCAAACGTCACCGACCTGAATCGGTCTTCGATGCCCATAATTTTCTCACCTTTGATTATGGAGGTCAGGTCTATAATATTCTCATGCCCTCCTTGCAACAGTACAAAGAGCAGTTCATCGAAGACCAACTTGAGTCGCTTTACTATAAAGAGTTTTCCAAGTTTATGCGTCGGAGTAAAATCATTAAAATTTCAGCCAGACATAACACCATCACCGCTTTTTGGGACTATTTTGAATCTTTTATCACTCAGTATAAAGGGGTTAGTGACTCCTATTTTGCCTATTACCTCAAAGAAGCAGAGTTCAAATTCAATCACCAGATAGATGCTCAGCAGAGCATCTTAAAATCACTCTATTTTAAGGAGTTTTAATGCATGATAAAAAGATTGTCGTTCTTGGTGTTGGGAATATCTTAGAAAAAGATGATGGTATCGGTGTCTATGCCACGAGCTATCTCGATGCAAACTTTACATGTAAGCCTGAAGTTCAATTTATCAATGGCGGGGTTGAGGGTATTAACTTACTCAACACTTTTTTAGATAACGACCAGATCATCATTCTTGATACTATTATGCTTGATGATGAACCTGGAAGTATCTACAATATCCCCTCTCACGAGCTTAGCGGTCTTGGTGTCAATAGTGGTGGCGCCCATGAAGTCGGTGTTTTACAGGTTTTAGAGATAATAGAACTTCTTGGTCATGAGATGCCAGAATCGAATATTATCGGTATTGTTCCAGAGCAGGTTACTTTTGAGATGGGACTGAGTGAGTGTTTACATGTAAGGTTTGAGAATTATATCAATACCGTCATTCATTACCTAGAGGCTTGTGGGATTGAGACGATTGCAAACGAGGAATCGAACTCATTGAAACGTATTATTCAACACTTTCAACATCCTGAACTTTTACGTTTATAACAACATGAAATATTCCTGCAACAAGCTCTGCATGTTATTGAACTAAAACTAATTTTTTCATTTTTCATCTAATAGAAATTATAACCCTTATAAGGAAAAGTGCTATAATATCTCAATATAAAAAGAGGGAAATTATATGAGCAACACACAAATATTGCAAGAAGCCTTACAATTAAGTCCTCAAGAGAGATACATGGTTGTTGAGAGCTTACTAGAAAGCTTAGACAAACCCGATGAAGTTATTGATACTGTTTGGGCTGATGAAGCAGAAAAAAGACTTCTAAATTACAAAACCAATAAAACTAAAACGCTATCTTTTGAGGAAGTTTTCAGTTAATGAAAATTGAGTTTCTACCTGAAGCTAAAATTGAACTCGATGAAGCCGTCGAATACTATGAATTACAAGTAGTAGGTC
>JAYEGP010000098.1:0-18380 GCA_034659135.1 Campylobacterota bacterium | reverse complement strand
GTTCAACTTACGTTCCTGATATGACCTCTGTTGTTGATGGCAATACGGTTAAAGTTTTAGCATGGTATGACAATGAATGGGGATACAGCTCACGTTTAGTTGATATGTGTGTGCTTGTTGGAAGTAAGTAATGCTTAGTTTTAAAAAGCACTACGACTTTGAAGCTACCGCTGAGCATGATCGTATCATGCAGACAGCGATGGCAGTGGTTAAAGAGGAGATGGAGAGTGAAAAAATAGGCTACTATAAACTCCCTACCCATTCGCTTACCCATCTTGAGACCTTAAAAAGTCTTGACACCTCTTCGTTTGAGCAGATTGTCATTATTGGAATCGGGGGTTCATCACTAGGCGTTAAAGCTATTGATTCCATCTTGCGTCCTTTCACACCTAATGTTAAAGAGATGCTTTTCTTTGAGAATTCTGACCCGCTAAGCATTACAGAAACCCTAGCTAAGATCAACCCTGATAAAGCAGCCTTCTTTGTGATCTCTAAATCAGGGGGAACGATAGAGACCACCTCTATCTTTAAAACCGTTATCGCTACATGTAAACTTGATTTAGATGGTGCTGATAATCATAGAGTCTTTGCCATTACCGATAAAGGCTCATCACTCTCTGAGTTTGCAAGCCATCACAAGATCAATGAGTTTAATATTCCTGATAATGTAGGGGGACGTTTCTCGGTACTGAGCGCGGTAGGTGTTGTTCCTCTTGCTATGGCAGGCTATGACATGCAAGGCGTACTTGAAGGTGCTGGTGATTTTGTTACGAACTTTTTTGAAGGAGAAGAGCAGCATCTTCTTGAAAAAGCGTGTTACATGTACGAGAACTCTAAGAGACAGAGTATCAATGTCCTCTTCTCTTATGCGGATCGTTTAGAGAACTTAACAAAATGGTATGTTCAGCTCTGGGGTGAATCGCTTGGTAAGATTGATATTTCTGAAAACCGCGTAGGCTTAACACCTATCGGTATCATTGGAGCAGTGGATCAGCACTCCTTTTTACAGCTTGTCATTGAAGGGCCTCAAGATAAGAGTATGACCTTCATTAACATTGAAGATTTTGGAAATGATTTGAGTGTTCCTGATATCACCCTAAAAGGAATCGAGAAGACCAACTTTATTAATAAACAGAGCTTTGCAACACTGATCAATGCTCAATGTGAAGCGACGATGCAGAGTGTGATTGAGTCAGGGGTATCAGCAGATGCCATCACCTTAGACACCGTAACGCCTCAAAATATTGGAGCGATGATTGTCTATTATGAGCTATTAACATCACTCATTGGTGCCATGTTAATGGTAAACACGTATGACCAGCCGGGTGTGGAACTTGGTAAGGTTATTCTTTATAAAAATTTAGGTAATAATTAAGGATTGAAGTGAATTTATTTTCATACGATATTAGTAAAAAATACAGTACAACTGCGGCATATTTCTCAATGGAGTTTGCCATTGATCAATCGTTAAAAATCTACTCTGGTGGATTAGGATTTTTAGCAGGTTCACATATGCGCAGTGTTTATGATCTTAAGCAGAGTGTTATCGGTGTTGGACTTCTTTGGAGTTTTGGGTATTATGATCAAGCGCGTAATGAAGATCGTACTTTACGTCCAAGCTATACACGAAAGTTTTACTACTTTTTAGAAGAGCTCGATGTTAAAGTCACCGTTAAGATCCATAACGAAGATGTTGTTGTCAAAGCATTTTTAGTGCGTCCTGATGTTTTTGGTACCGCGCCAATGATTTTACTCTCAACAGATACGGATGAAAATGACTACCTTTCACGTACCATCACACATAAACTTTATGATGGTAATGAGCGTACTCGTGTCGCACAAGAGATTGTTTTAGGTATTGGGGGAACTAAAGTTCTTGAAGCCTTAAATCAGAAAATTGATATCTATCATATGAATGAAGGTCATGCCCTTCCATTAGTCTATGAGCTTTATGGTCGCTACAATGACATGAAAGAACTTCGTAAACATGTTGTTTTTACAACACACACTCCTGAAGCCGCAGGAAATGAAGTTCACAACATAAACTTCTTACATGAGATGGGATTTTTCGCGGATCAATCCCTTGATGTTATCCGTCAAATAAGTGGTTATGAGAACAGTGATGACTTTAGTCTTACTGTAGGAGCACTTCGCAGTGCGAAGATTGCCAATGCTGTCTCGAAAATTCACGGTACCGTGGCTAATGAAATGTGGCACGATGTAGAAAATCGCTGTGAGATCATCTCTATTACCAACTCGCAAAACAAAAAATTCTGGACAGATAAAACACTGATTCGTGCTCTTGATGAACATGAAAATTATGAACTTGTTGCACGAAAAAAACACCTCAAAAAAATTCTTTTTGACGAAGTTGCTAATCAGACAGGAAAAATGTTTGATCCAGAAGTGCTCACTATTGTCTGGGCACGCCGTTTTGCTGAATACAAACGACCCGGTCTTTTAAAATATGATTTTGAACGTTTTGTAAAACTCATTAAAGACACAAAGACTCCTATTCAAGTCATCTGGGCTGGAAAACCTTATCCAACTGATCATGGTGCCACTGAGATATTTAATGAACTGATTCACATCTCACATCACTACAAAAACATGGCCGTACTTATCGGATATGAGCTCACACTTTCACGTTTATTGAAACAAGGAAGTGATATCTGGCTCAATACGCCTCGTATTACTCGTGAAGCAAGTGGGACAAGTGGAATGACAGCAAGCATGAATGGATCGGTTCACTTCTCTATTGATGATGGTTGGCACCCAGAGTTTGCCCGTGATGGAAAAAATGCCTTTACGATTCCAGAACTCGATCACACGCTACCTATCGCTGATCAAGATCGTATCGATAATGAGAATATGATGAACATATTAGAAGAAAAAATCATTCCTACCTATTACAATAATCCAGATCAATGGGTTGAGATCATGAAAAATGCTATGTCTGATGTTGAGATAGAGTTTGATTCAGGACGTATGGCCGCTGAATACTACGACCGTATGTTTAACATTTAAGGACTATAAATGACTTCTAATCTCGATTTTATGCAAGGTGTCAAAAGTCTTAAAGATATCGATGTCAGCGGTAAACGTGTCTTAATTCGCGTGGACTTTAATGTCCCCGTAGATGCGCATAACAATATTACTGATGATAGACGTATCCGTTCGGCTTTACCTACTATTAATTACTGTATCGATCATAATGCTTGTTCTATTACTCTTGTCACTCACTTTGGACGACCAAAAGGTGCCTTTGATGAAAAATACAGCTTAAAGCATGTCAGAAAACGACTTGAGCGTTTGCTTAACAAAAAAGTAGAATTTGTAGAAGATTTTGAGACATCCAAATCTGAAATCGCCACCTGTTCACTTGAGCGTGTCTTTTTACTTGAAAACATCCGTTTTCGTGAAGGTGAGAAAAAAAATGATGCTGAACTTTCAAAAAAGCTAGGCTCTATCTGTGATATTTATGTGAATGATGCCTTTGGAACTTCGCATCGTAAACACGCTTCAACTTATGGTGTCACTGAACATGTAGAGAGTAAAGTCGCTGGCTTTTTAATGATGCGAGAGATCGAAGCTTTTTCAAAAGCCCTCGAAAAACCAACACGTCCTATCGCACTCGTAGTCGGTGGCGCAAAAATCTCTTCAAAGATCACTTTACTAAAAGCCGTGCTGAGCAAAATAGATAAGCTTATCATCGGTGGTGCTATGAGTAATACCTTTTTAAAAGCGCTTGGCTACGATATGCAAGCTTCACTTTATGAAGAAGAGTATATTGAGATAGCCAAAGAGGTCTTAGGCATGGCTCGTGAGAACAGTGTCAAGATCTATCTTCCTGTTGATTTGGTTATTACTGACTCTATTGAGAATCCTATCGATGTAAAAGTCGTGCCATCACAAGATGTTCTTGAAGGTTTTCAAGCCGTTGACATCGGTCCTGCAACCGTTAAGCTTTTTAGTGAAGCCATTGAACTCTCTAACACCATAATTTGGAATGGTCCTATGGGTATCTATGAGATTGATAAGTTTTCAAAAGGAACCTTTAAAATTGCAAGTGCTATTGCAGACTGTTATGCTTACACTATCGTAGGTGGTGGTGATACCGCTGATGCGGTTGATCGCGCTAGTGAAGCTGAAAACTTTAGTTTTATTTCAACTGGCGGTGGTGCGAGTCTGGAACTTCTAGAGGGTAAAATATTACCTGGCTTTAGTAACCTTGATCGTATCGAAAGTACAAACTAAAAAAGGAGAAGTGATGATAAAAATTACAACAAAAGGTAAAAAAGCTTGGGTGACTTTTAGCTTTACGCCACAAGAGGGTGAGAGTGTGAGCCTGTGTGGTGAATGGAGTGAGTGGAACGATGAACCCATGAAAGTCAAAAAAAGTGGTGAATTTTGGATCACTAAAATTCTCCCTATCGATAACGAATACCAATTTGGTTATCGGATCAATGACACTCAGTGGAGCTGTGATAATGAACTCGGATGTGTACCTTCGCCTTTTGGTTCACAGAACTCTCTTTTAAAACTCTAATTTTTACTTAGAATTTAACAAGATAGTTATAGAATAGACTTACATGTAAACTTAAGGAGATGCCCATATGAAAGCCGTCGTTATGGCGGGAGGATTCGGTAACCGAATTCAACCGTTAACCAATTCCAGACCCAAGCCAATGCTACCTATCGTCAACCGTCCAATGATGGAACATACGATGATGACGCTTAAAGATTTAGGCATCACAGAGTTTATTGTTTTGCTCTATTTTAAACCTGAGATCATTCAAGATCATTTTAAAGATGGAAGTGATTTTGGTATTAAAGTCTCTTATGTCATACCAGACGATGACTATGGAACTGCCGGTGCTGTTAAATTGGCGCAAGATCTTATTGGTGATGAGAACTTCATCATCATTAGTGGCGACCTGGTCACAGACTTTGATTTTCAAAAAATCTTTGATTTTCATGCCAGTAAAAAAGCACAGCTCTCTATTGGTCTGACCTCTGTCGACAATCCTCTTCAATTTGGCGTTGTTATTGCTAATGAAGATGAAGTTATTGAGAAGTTTTTAGAAAAGCCTAGCTGGGGTGAAGTTTTCAGTGACACCATCAATACCGGTATCTATATTATAGAACCAGAAATTCTTGACTATATTCCTGAAGCTAAAAACTTTGACTTTGCTAAAGATCTTTTTCCACTCTTAATGCAAAAAGAGATTCCACTTATGGGTCATAGCCTCGAGGGCTATTGGCGTGATGTTGGGAATCCTCAAAGCTATCGTGAAGTCTTTGAAGATATCTTAGGCGAACGTCTTAACTTCACCATTCCCGGAATGACGCAAAGCTACCCCGATGGAACTTTATACAGTGATGCACCGTATACCCTTGATTCAAGCATTGAAATCATAGGTAATGTCGTCTTAGGAAAAAACGTTATCATAGGAAAAGGATCAAAACTCAACAATGTCGTTATTGGCGACAATGTGACGCTTGATGCGGGATGTAACCTTCGTAACACTGTTTTATGGGAAGATATTACTATAGGTAAAAATACCCGTCTTGATAACAGTGTTATCTGTAATAAAAACCGTATTGATAAAAATGTTACTGCTAAAGCGGGCTTAATTCTGGCACAAGGTTGTGATGTTGGAGAGCTAGCATCGTTTGAGCAAGATGTTGTTATTTGGCCAGATAAAAACATTGAAGCAGCATCCATTGTCAGCAATAATTTAGTCTGGGGAAATCGTTACAAAAACTCTATTTTTGAAAGTGGCACAGTAACCGGTAAAAGCAATATAGAACTCTCATGTGAAATGGCAACAAAACTTGCAGAAGCCTTTGCTGCACAACTTCCTATTGGTTCAAAGGTTGTTGTCGGTCGCGATCATGATAAAAGTTCACGTATGCTTAAGCGCGCATTTCTTGGAGGACTCCTCTCTGCCGGTGTTAATGTTATTGATCTTAAGAGTACGCCCCCATCAGTTTTACGCTACACCTTAACCCACAACAACGCTCTTGTTGGAGGCGCTCATTTCAAACAAGACTTGACGGATCCAGCAAGTTCTCAGATTACGCTATTTGATGATGAAGCGCTTCGTATCGATTCTAATGCGTCTAAAAGCATTGAAAAAGCTTTTTTTATTGAAAAATTTCGTCGAGTAGATTTCTCTCAAGTCGGTGAAATTCATGAAACCCTTCATCATAAAGAGTGTCATGATTATAAAGATGCTATTGAAAGCAATATCAATCAAAAGATTATTAAATGTGGAACATTCAATGCTGTTGTCGATTTAATGCACGGAAGCACATCAGATATTTTTCCTAATATTCTTAATGACCTTGGCGTTGAAAATATTGTTCTTAATGCCTATCATGATAAAAATAAACTTTCTAATATTGAAAACTTGGAGAAACGTTCAGAATCGAACATCTCTACCTTAGTAAAAAGTTTAGAGTGCAATATGGGTGTTATGATCTATCCTAATGCGCAACGTCTTAGTATTGTGACCGATGAGGGTGAAGTCCTTGATAAAATCAAAGGACTTTTTACCGTCTTGCATCTCTTAAACCTTGATGCGGCTCAAGAGAAAAAGAGAGTCTTTTTACCAACATGGGCTCCAGATATTGCTCACTTTGAGAACCTTATACTCGAACGTGGTAAATATTCAGTCTTTAGTACTAAAAAGCTCAAAGAGTATGATCTTATCGCAACCGTAGATGGCAACTTCGCCTTTACTGAATTTGGTGTCACACGTGACGCCATGTATGCCAGTCTTAAGATTATGGAGCTTGTCAGCTGTCATGGTGTCAAACTTTCTGATCTTTCAAAAGGTATTGAAGATTTTGATTATCGCAGCATCAAAATCGATTGTACTCAAGCACTTAAAGGTAAGATGATGCGTAAATTCCTTGAAGATGCTAAGGGTAAAAAATCATCCTCCGCCGATGGTGTTAAAATCTGGGAAAATGAGACAGATTGGGTACTTATGATTCCTGATCAGTACAGCGACCACCTTAACCTCTATATACAAGCTAAAGACGAAGCTTCTGGAGAGAAAATCTATGAGACCTATAGCGCTAAAATAGCGCAGTGGTCTCAAGTATAAAGGCATCTTTTGAATCTTAGTTTTATATGGCATATGCACCAGCCAGATTATCGTGATGGGTCTGGTGTCATGCAGATGCCTTGGGTCTTCTTACATACAATAAAAGACTATTATGATATGCCTTGGATGCTTGCTCGACATGAGGGGCTCAAGGCAACTTTTAATATTACCCCACCGCTGATTGAGCAGATCACACTCTATTATGATAGACCTGAAGAGCATGATCGCTTTTTAAAGCTCTGGCTCGATGATCCTTCACAACTACATAACACTGATCATCAATGGATGATTAAAATCTGTAAAAGTACCCCTTTCGAAACCATGGTTGCTTCTATCGCCTCTTATAAGCGACTCTACAGCCAAGAACATTATAACAACGATGAGTTACGTGATCTCCAGATGCTCTTTATGCTTTCATGGTGTGGCGTTTATCTGCGTTCACATAATTCACTTATAGATACCTTATTGAAAAAAGAGCGCAATTACCATCAAGAAGATAAACATCTTTTGCTGCGTGAACTTACGAACTTTATCAAAACGCTCTTTCCTTATTATTCAAAGCTTCATCAAGAGGGTGTTATCTCGATTTCAACCACACCCTTGAATCATCCTATCTTACCACTTTTAATGGATATGAATAACGCTACTATAGCCAATCCATCAACACCAATTCCTAAGCATCACATACCTTTAGAAGAAGATGCAAGACTTCAAGTTGAACGTGCTAAAACACTCTTTATTGAGACTTTTGGATTTACTCCGGAGGGATTTTGGCCAGCGGAAGGCGCTGTTGATGATAAAAGTGTTGCCCTCTTAAAAGAGTGTGGTGTCAAATGGATTGCTACTGATGAAGCCATCTTATTTAAATCTCTCGGTCATACCGATAGGAGTGCACTTTACGCACCTTATAATTACAACAACATGTGTATGGGATTTCGTGATCATGGGCTCAGTGATCTTATCGGTTTCACCTACCGATTTTGGGATGCTAAAAGAGCGGCTGAACACTTTATTGACTCTCTTTCACCGATGAACCATTCGAACTCTGATGCAACAGTCTTTGTCATCTTAGATGGTGAAAATGCTTGGGAATTTTTCCATAATAATGCTTTTGACTTTTTTGATGCACTTTATAGCAAACTCAATAGCACACCTTGGTGTCAAAGCCTTCATATGGATGACGTTTCAAAACTTCCCGCAAAAACACTCAATCGTCTTGAACCCGGAAGCTGGATTCATGGAGAGTTTAATACCTGGGTAGGCCACAGTGAAAAAACACGCGGCTGGGAACTTATTTTTCTTACTAAACGCGATTATCAACATCATGAAGCTGACTTAGATGATAGCATTAAAGCTAAAATCACTGAACACTTTTTAGCAGCAGAATGCTCAGACTGGTTCTGGTGGTATGGCGACGATCACTTTACTGAATTTGGTGAAGAGTTTGACACCCTCTTTCGTTTACACCTCATCACTATTTATGACCTTATGAATATTGCACCACCATCTGATCTCTTTAAGCCGATTATAGAAAATAAAAGTTCGCAAAAATTCTGGCTTCAACCGCAATCACCCATTTCACCATCAACCAATGGTATCCATGACTCATTTTTTGAGTGGATAGGCTGTGGTGTTGTTGATGAGAGCAAACTCTTTTCAACAATGGATAAGGTACGTGGTCCTGTTCGTAAGATCTATTATGGACAAGATGATGAGAATGTCTATTTCGCTTTTGATGCGGATATGAAGGCTCTCTATGCGTGCGATAGTATCGGCATTATTATTGAACCTTTAGGTTTCAATCAAACTATCCATTTTCATACATGTAAAGATGAGTATCATAAAGAAGATTTTCATGGCATTGAAATGGAACTCGCTTGCGAGAAATGGCTTGAGATGCGTATCAGTAAAAGCGCCTTTGAAGATGATAACGTTCAATTTCGCTTTGAATTGACAGAAGGCACTATTGTGACACAGACCTTACCTGGTTTTGGAGAACTTGAATTAGATTTAACTACAGATTACAGTGAAAACTGGTTTGTTTAGGAGTATATTAAAATGAATAAAGTTTCTCTACTATTGGGAATACACATGCATCAACCCGTCGATAATTTCGGAGAGTCGGTTGATGAGGCCATAGACTTATGTTATGGGCCATTTTTTGAGACCATGACCAAGTATCCCAATTTTAAATTTGCGGTACACTGTAGCGGTTGGCTCCTTGATCAGATCAAAGAGAAACATCCTCGTATCTTCTCAAATATGCAGACACTCACCAAAAAAGGTGCCATTGAGTGGGTGAGTGCAGGTTATTATGAGCCCGTGCTTAGTGCCATACCTTCACAAGATCGTCAAGCACAGGTTACAAAGCTTAACACGTACATCAAAAAGAATCTCAAATCAGAGCCAACAGGCTTATGGCTCACTGAACGCGTTTGGGAATCTTCATTAGTTCCTGATCTCCACGCTTCGGGAATTAAATACGCTGTTGTTGATGATTACCACTTTTTAAGTAGCGGTTTTGCTGCCGATAAGATGGATGGTTATTATGAAACTGAAGAGGGAGGATACCCTCTTGCACTGTTTCCTATCTCACAATCTCTTCGTTATGCCCTTCCATTTTTCAGTGTAGAGCGTGCTATCGATGCAATTTTAGACTGCTCTAAAGATGAAAACTCTGCTGCCATTATCTTTGATGATGCGGAAAAATTTGGTCTCTGGCCTGAGACACATGAGTGGGTTTATGAGAAAAAATGGTTAGAAAAATTTGTTGAAGCGGTCTTGGACAACGAAGCAATAGAGACCCAACATTACAATACCTACTTAGAAAACAATCGCTCTAAAGGGATCGCTTATCTCAATAACGCCTCATACTTTGAGATGGGAGAGTGGAGCTTAAGAAGTGAGCAGACCTTAGCACTTGAAGCACTTAAAGAAGAGGTCGGTACAGAGTATTTTGACACCATGGGTGTCGCTTTCATCAAAGGGGGTATCTGGAAGAACTTCTTTATTAAATACCATGAGAGTAATTATCTGCATAAGCGTATGTTAGGTCATAGTATCAAGCAAGAAGACCTTAAAAAAAGTGCTCTTGAAAGCCTCTATAAGCTTCAGACCAATGATGTCTTCTGGCATGGTGTTTTTGGCGGTTTATACCTACCAAATCTACGTGATAACGCCTATACCTATCTCTTAGAGATTGAACGCTCTTTAGCAAAGAAAAAAATCGCTTTTGAAGTCGCTGATATTGACAAAGATGGCTACGATGAGCTTAAAGTACTTTCCAAATCACTCTCAACAGTTTTTTCAAGCCGTTGGGGTGGACAGATGGTAGAATTTGGCTCATTAGAAGCCCTTTTCAACTGGCAAAACACCTTGATGCGTCGCAAGGAAGCTTATCATGAAAAGATATTAAACCCTAAAGAAGTTACTGTAGAGCATGCCCCTGTCGGTGATGATGAGGATGAAATTGCCACCATTCATCATAGTGGTGAAGCTGTTGATGAGGCGCTCAAAGCAGAGCTTATTTATGACTGGCATCCTAAGCACTCATTTATTGATCACTTTTCACCCAATGTGTATGAGTATGATCGTTTTAAAGCAGCATCTTTTCATGAAGTCGGAGACTTTGCTAATCAGCCTTTTGAGCTCGATGAAAAAACGCACACCTTCTCTCGTGAAGGTGGCATCTACCTCGATAAAACCTACAGCACTATCGTAACAAAACAGTATCGTTTCAGTGATGATGCTATCACTCTTGATCTTACATGTAAGAGTGATTACCAGGGAAAACTTCACTATGGTGCCGAATTCAACTTTCATCTCGCACACCCACATTTAGCTACATTAAATGCTAAAGAGATGCGTGAAGGTCTTAGTTTCAGTGCTATAGAAAGCCTTGAAATTGTAGACACCTTTACGCAAAAGAAGCTCACGCTTAGCATGAGTGAAAAATGTGACCTTTGTGCCTACACACTTAAAACCGTTTCACAGAGTGAAAGTGGATTTGATACGGTATCACAGCAGATTTCATTGATTGTTTCGTGTCCATTTGTATCTGAGCTTGCCCTCACACTAGAGTTAGGAGTGAGTAATGTCTGAGATACGACGTGACCGATTTCATAATCAATATGTACTCATCGCGCCAGAGCGACTTCATAGACCTGACTTACATGTAAGCAATAAAGATAAAGTATTATCGAATCATCGCTGTCCTTTTTGTGAAGGTAATGAGGCACTGACGCCTCCAGAAGTCTATGCTATACGTGATAATGAAGCTAACACTAAAGGATGGAAGACTCGTGTCATTCCTAATCTTTATAAGGCCGTTCAGATAGAGCTTGAAGATAAGTCCCACCGTAATGGTATGTTTGAATCCATTCCTGGTGTCGGTGCACATGAGGTTTTAATTGATTCACCCGTTCATGATAGTGGTATTGAAACACTCGATACTCACTCTATAGAGAATTGGCTACGAAGTATTATTATTCGGATTCAAGACCTCAAACAAGATCAGCGTCTCATCTATTTAAGTGTTTTTAAAAATATTGGAGCCACGGCAGGAGCAACACAAGAGCATCCCCACACTCAGCTCTTAGCCTTGCCTGTTATGCCACAAACAGAGCTTACCTTTCTTCAAAGAAATATGCAGTATTACCGTCGTCATGGACGCGGTAAAATGGAAGATATTGTACAAAATGAGCTCTCTTGTAAGGTACGTGTTGTCGAAGAGATTGGAAACTTTGTGGCCTTTTGTCCTTTTGCTAGTGCCTTTGCCTTTGAAGTCATGATCGCTCCAAAACGTAATATCAGAAGTCTAGAAGACTGTTCACGCGATGAAGTGAGTGATCTTTCGCTTCTTATGCGTCATCTTTTTCAAAAACTAAACCATCAGCTTGGGAGTTTTGATTTTAACCTTATCTTACAACTGCCTCCACTCAACTCGAATTTTGAGAATGAACCTTATATGGATTATCTGCATAAAAACTACCGTTTTAGTATTCGTATTACACCACGTATCTACCGTCTTGGAGGATTTGAAGTCTCAACGGGCATGGCCATAAACCCTGTCTCTCCAGAAGAGTGCGCCGCACTTTTGAACGCCAAAGAGATCTGATGAAAACGCTTTTTGCATCAAGTGAAATTTTTCCTTTTGCAAAAACCGGAGGCTTAGCCGATGTAGCACAGGCACTGCCTCAAGCACTCTCTTCACACATCGATGTTGTTTGCGTTATGCCCCTCTATGGATTTATGGACAGATCACATTTTTCACAAGCCTCTTTGAATTTCAATATTACTCTCGCTGGAATTACTTATCCCATAGACATTTACACAACACAAAATCAAGATGTCAAAACCTATCTTGTCGATGCACCACTTTTAAGTACTACACAAGTACTTTATAGCGATACCAATGATGATCTGCGCTTTGGTATTTTCTGTATGGCCATAGTAGAGCTCGCCTTACATGTAAAGGTTGATCTTATTCATCTTAATGATTGGCACACAGCTTTAGTTGCCCTATTTATTAAAGAACGCGCTTTAAGTATTAAGACCCTATTTAGTATCCACAACCTTGCTTATCAAGGAATTTTTGAACACACTTCACTGGAGCGCTTAGGTATTGATAACAGATATTTTACCATGGATGCTTTAGAGTTTTACGGCTCCATAAATTTCATGAAAGCAGGTATCGCTTTTAGTGATGCGGTGACAACCGTAAGCCCTCAATATGCTAAAGAGATACTCACAGAGCAATTTGGCTGTGGACTTGAGGGGTTTTTACGCCATCATGCTGACAAGCTCTCGGGTATCTTAAATGGTATCGATACCACGCATTTTGATCCTCAAAATGATAGGGCACTGATTGAGAACTATAGTTCCAAAAATATTGAAGCAAAATATCAAAATAAAAAAGCCCTCTTAAAAGAGACTGCTCTTAAAGATCCTCGCAAACCTCTATTTGTGATGATTAGCCGTTTGGTTGGACAAAAAGGCTTTGATCTCTTACTTCAAGCTATAAAGCCGATGCTCAAAAAACGCCTTAATTTACTTCTTCTTGTCGATGGAGAGAGTCACTATAAAGAGCCTTTAGAAAACATAGCTTCAAGCCACGAAAACTTTACCCTTCTATCTGGTTATGATGAAGCACGTTCGCGTCGTATTTATAGTGGAAGCGATTTTTTACTGATGCCCTCACTCTTTGAGCCTTGCGGTCTCAATCAGATGATCGCTATGCGTTATGGTAGTGTTCCTGTTGTTCATAGTGTCGGTGGGCTTTTTGATAGCGTTCATGAAGATGACGTAAAATGTGGACAGGGTGTCGTTTTTTCAAAACCTACAAAAAAAGACTTTCTAGATGCCATAGAAAGAGCTTTAAAACTCAAAAGTAACACTAAACAGATGAAAGAGATTATCAATTTTAATATGCAATGCGATTTCTCTTTTGAAAGCCAAATACAGACATACATAAAGCTATACAAAGATATAGTATTACAAAAGGATTACCCGTGATTAAAAAAGTATTAAACATTTTATTTGTAGCCTCTGAAGTGGTTCCCTTTGCCAAAACAGGAGGTCTAGCCGATGTCTCTGGTGCGCTGCCTAAAGCACTTAAAGATTTAGGTCATAACATCATTGTTGTGATGCCTCGTTATTATAAGATTGATCCCAGCAAACTGACTCAAATCGACGGAACGTTAGGTGTTCCTATGGGACCTATGGGTGAACTTTGGGCTGCTGTTTACACCACCACGCTACCAGGAAGTGATGTGCCAACTTACTTCATCGACCACGAACAGTTTTTTGGACGTAGTGGCCTGTATGATGATAATGGTCACTCTTTTGAAGATAATGACAATCGCTTTATTTTTCTTTCAAAAGCCTCCCTGCAACTGTGTAAAATGTTAGATTTCATACCTGATGTTATCCACGCCAATGATTGGCACACTGCCGCACTTCCTCTACTGAGTAAAACACGATTCGGGCATGACTTTGCAGATGCTATTACTGTCTTAACCATTCATAATCTTCAACATCAAGGTAACTTTTTTAAAGGCGGTGTTGATGTGATGGAAGTGGATTGGAATCACTTTAACCCAATGGAATTTGAGAGTATGGACAGACTCAACCTTTTAAAAGGGGGAATCGCTCACGCTGACGCCGTCACTACAGTTTCAAAACGCTACGCCAAAGAGATCCAGACCGAAGAGTTTGGCTTTGGTTTAGAGCATCACATCAAAGCCCATGCATCGAAACTCTATGGTATCTTAAATGGTGTCGATTATGATGAATGGAGTCCTGCTGTTGATAAACATATTGCCAAGACCTTTGATGTCGGTTCTATGAAAGGAAAGCTTACATGTAAGCGTGCCCTACAGAAACACTTTGGGCTTGAGCAACGTGATGATGTTCCCCTATTAGGTTTTGTTGGACGTTTTGCAGAACAAAAAGGTATCGGTCTCATTTCAGGGGTTCTTGATGGCTTGATGGAGCAGGACCTACAGATTGTAATGTTGGGAACCGGTGAGTCGTGGGCTGAGAGTTTTTTTAGTGACGCAGCAGGGCGTCATGGTGGAAAATTTGGCTTACATGTAGGCTATAGCGATGCACTTGCACATCAGATTGAAGCGGGATGTGATATGTTTTTAATGCCATCGCTCTTTGAGCCTTGTGGACTCAACCAAATCTACTCGCTTCGTTACGGTACCTTACCAATTGTTCGTGCAACGGGCGGGCTTGATGACACCATTGAAAACTTCAATGAAAACCATGAGAACGGTAATGGATTCAAGTTTGAATGGGCGACTCATGAAGCCTTTTATTATACGGTACTTTGGGCGGTAGACATCTATCATAATGATCAGGAAGCATTTCAATCCATGCAGAAAAAAGCGATGCAGATGCACTTTGGCTGGGATGATGCCGCCAAATCTTATGAAGATATTTACTATCACATCATAGCCAAGCGACATGTCGCTCGCCTACAATAAAGGAAACTCTTATGTCCTATCCAATTTTTTACGATGTTACACGTTTTAGCGAGTTAGATATCTACCTTTTTAAAGAGGGTACTCACGTTAACCTATACGATAGACTTGGTGCACATCAGATGCAGCGCTATGACAAAAATGGTACCTATTTTGCCGTCTGGGCACCTAATGCCAACGCTGTTTCAGTACGCGCTGATTTCAATGATTATGACATCCATGCTCATAGTCTGAAATGTCGCGAAGATGAATCAGGAATCTGGGAAGGTTTTATTGAGAATGTCACGCCGGGAACGACCTATAAATATCACATACAGAGTGATGGGGATAACGCCAATCCTGATAAATCAGACCCTTATGCATTCTTTGGTGAAGTCGCACCAAGTTCTGCTTCTAGGGTTTGGGATATTGAAGGCTTCGAGTGGAATGATGATGAATGGATGAAATCCCGTCATAAAAAAAACTCCCATAAAGCGCCAATCTCTGTCTATGAGGTTCACCTAGGCTCATGGCGACGTAAGGTAGAAGAAGGCAATCGTTTTCTCACCTATAGTGAATCTGCAATAGAGCTAGCTGAGTATTTAAATGAGATGAATTTTACACATATTGAAATTCTTCCGATAACTGAATTTCCATTTGAAGGCTCATGGGGCTATCAGGTGACGGGCTACTTTGCACCTACCGCACGCTATGGGACACCACAAGATTTTATGACCTTTGTTGATATCATGCATCAACATAATATCGGCGTGATCTTTGACTGGGTGCCTTCGCACTTTGTGACCGATGGTCATGGACTGATGAATTTTGATGGTACTTGTCTTTATGAACATCAAGACCCGCGTCTAGGCTACCACCCACAATGGGGCAGTGCTATTTTTAATTACGATCGTAATGAAGTTCGTGCTTTTTTAATCAGTTCGGCCATGTTCTGGCTTGAAAAGTACCACATTGATGGTATTCGTGTTGATGCGGTGGCATCCATGCTCTATCTTGATTTTGGACGTGAAGAGGGTGAATGGCTTGAAAATGAACACGGAGGCAATGAAAACCTCGGTGCCATCAAGTTTTTACAACAGCTCAACACCAGTGTCTATGAAAACTACAGTGATATCATGATGTTCGCTGAAGAGTCAACCGCTTTTCCTATGGTCAGTCGTCCAGTGAGTCAAGGAGGTCTTGGTTTTGGTTATAAATGGAATATGGGCTGGATGCATGATACGCTGAAATATTTCAAACTTGACCCGGTTCACCGACAGTATCATCACAATACCCTCACCTTTAGCTTTGTTTACATGTACAACGAGAACTATACCTTACCACTCAGCCATGATGAAGTCGTTCATATGAAAGGTTCGCTCATCAATAAGATGCCAGGCGACAATAATCAAAAATTTGCCCATCTACGTTCGATGTACAGTCTCATGATAGCCCATCCGGGTAAAAAACTTCTCTTTATGGGTGGTGAGTTTGCACAGTTTGCTGAGTGGAACTATCAACAGAGTCTCGATTGGCATCTTTTAGAATATCCCCAACATCGTGGAATTCAGACACTCTTAAAAACTCTAAACAAGCTCTACCAAGATGAACCTGCCCTGCATAAAAATGATACCGAAGTCAAAGGCTTCGAATGGATTGATGAAAATGATTATCAAGCTAATGTCATTAGCTTTATGCGTAAAGGCGATGCTAAAGACAAGTCTATCATTATCATCTGTAACTTTTCTGATAAGACCCATGAAGGCTATCCTATCGGAGTCTCTACGCGAGGAACCTATACGGAGATTTTCAACTCCCAATCGCCCCAGTTTGAAGGCTGGAATATCACCAATCCTGAGCCAATAAAAACTATTGCCAAAGAGCAACATGGACGTAAAAATACCTTACATGTAACCCTTCCTCCCTTAGGTGTTATCTTCTTAAAAAAGAGTTAGACCCTCTTTTTTAACCCACTGATATCGAGAAAATATTTTAGCTATAATTATCCTAAAGGATAGAAATGGAAGCTGTAGCGATTATTAGTATTATCAGTGTATTAGCCTGGTTCATATTTGGTGTTAAAGAGTCTGTAAATTTGAATAATTTCTCCGAAGATGATTTAAAAGATAAGCAATAATATTGTACTATTGTATTATAAGGAGTTATACATGATGAAGACTGTTTTACTATTAGGACTCACAACAAGCATGGCTTTGGCTTGGTTCGCACCACGATTGGGCTTAGGTCACGACGATTCCAATAATATCGATAAAAGTTATGTCCGAGATGATAAAAAAGAGGTTGTTGTCGATACAAAACATAATAAAATGTATTACGATGCTGCCCCTTTGGGAAAAATGAGCTTTCCGAAAGCTCAAAAGCGTTGTGAAAAAATGAATTATTTAGGACATACAAACTGGCGTGTTCCTTCAAAAAAAGAGCTTCGTTCTCTGCTTGAAAATTCACGAAGAGGAGTGACGATCAAACATGCTTTTAAGCATGTTCAAGAAGATCTTTACTGGTCAGGTACACCAGATCGCTATGACAAAGCATGGTATTTTGATTTTGATTTAGGACGCTACGGTTCACGAGAACAAAAACACGAATTCAATCTCTTTTGCGTAAGAGATTTCGGTAAAAAATAGATAATTGCACAGTACCGTCACGCTAAAGTGGCAGTACTGCAAAAACAAACCTCTTGTTAAGTTTCCATATCAATCTAGTACCTCTATGATTTCATCAAGAGCATTCAGTATATCAAAATGTGATACATCTAGAGGTATTACTCTAATATTATCCAATGCTTTGTCAATATTATTCTTCTCTAAGCGCTTTGTATAACTATTCAAATCATCAGGTACACCTTCTGAAGCTCTCATAGCTTTAAAAAGTATCGCTTTTGTATATTTTAATTTAGTTTTGATTGGAGTATGGTTTAATATCTCAGTTGCATCACTAGCATTTATAACTTTTTCAACATACTCTTGGCTATACCCCTCTTCTAAATATCTCTTTTTCATAAACTCTATTTGCTCTATTGGATCAATATCTCTTTTAAAAGCACTTAACGTTTCATCATCAATAATTGTATCAAGAAGATAGAGCTCAATATTCTTATAGCCATCATCTTCTAATATACCTGCCATATCTATAGCGATACGTCCACCAAGTGACCATCCCAATAATTTTATAACCTCTTCTTTATGAAAGGAGTGTAATTTTATTATTTCATTGAGATAATATTGTGACAATTTAGATAAATCATTTATAGGTTCAGAGTGCAATATATTATAAT
>JAYEGP010000097.1:0-4072 GCA_034659135.1 Campylobacterota bacterium | reverse complement strand
ACGAGGGTAAAAGGTGGCATATCACGATTAATGTATGATGCTCCCCCTATCATAACTCCCGTACCAATGGTTGTGTTAGCTTCAAGCGTACTCAGACCGCCAACAATGACCTTCTCTTTACATGTAACGCCTTCAAACAGCGTTACCGAGTTGGTTAAGACACACGAAGCTCCAAGCGTGACACCGTTTGATAGTCGTACATACGCCATAATGAAGTTATCATTGGCAATATGCACGGCTTTGTCGCACTCAGCATCCGTACCGATAAGTGAAAATTCACGAACATGAGTGTTTTCTCCTATGCTGATAGCAGCTTTATGATTACCAATATTGACATAGGAGAATATCTTGACATTAGCCTTACATGTAAGGTTGTCATTGATAATAACATGTGAGGCGATAACACAGCCCGATTCTAAAGTGACATTTTTACCAATATGACAAAAAGGACCTATGCTCACATCATCAGCAATGACAGCACTAGGATCAATAAAAACAGACTCGTGTATCATTAGGCATCAGTCGCGATTTCAAGGGTAATAATTGAGTCTTCAACGCTTGCTAATGAACCACGATTACCCGTCTCTAAATAGTTGATAAAAGCTTCGATCTCTTTAATCAGTGGCTCATCTTTTTTGATATAACAGCCGCGTACAACGTAGGAGTTGTTGACATGAAAACCAGAAAACTCATTTAAGTCTTGACCCATAAGATCAGCCTCAAAATAGGCCTCTTTACAGGCAACTTCAATACGACGTTTTTTAAATGGAGTCAGCCAGTTAGTGGTGATGTCTGCGATAATAGAGTCTTCAAGCTCAAAACTAAGCACCGCATTGTCTTCATGATGATTGTGAATCTTACGTGATTTGAAGATCGCTTTATCTAAGATATTCTTACCGGTAATGAAACGAATGAGGTCAATATCATGCACAGAAAGATCGGTCAAAACACCAACATCGGCAATACGTGGAGGAAAAGGTCCTACACGCGTGATGGCAACCGAGTAGATCTCTTTGTCTTTAAGCTCATCACGAAGACCTTGAACCACAGGATTAAAACGTTCAACATGGCCTACACAGCTTTTAAGACCTTTCTCTTCTACGGCTTTAGCGATAGTCTTGGCATCTTCAATAGTCGAAGCAGCAGGCTTTTCAATGAAAATATGAACATCTTTAGCGATACATTTGAGTGCTACCTCTTTATGTAAAAAGGTAGGGACAACAATGACTGCGGCATCAGGACGTTCTGCTTCAAGCATGGTGTCAACATCGGTATAAAATGGCTCTTCAAAGTTGTTATTATTAACCACATCACATAAAGCGCACAGTTCAACATTAGGGAGTTGTTTATAGACACGGTAATGGTTTTTCCCCATAGAACCTAAACCGATAAGTGCAACTCTAAGCATGGATCTCCTTTATAGCATCGACGATAAAGTCTTGTTGCTCTTGGCTAAGATAAGGGCTCATTGGTAGAGACATGATCTCTTCGCTCACTTTTTCAGAGATTGGAAAATCTCCAACTTTATAGCCAAGATCAGCGAAAGCTTCTTGAAGATGAAGCGGCATCGGATAATGTACCGCCGTTGGAATACCTTTTTCTCCAAGCGCTGCGGCAAGATTAGAACGATTTTTGACACGGATAGAGTATTGTGCATAGACACTACTACGATCCGCTTTAACATAAGGTGTTGTCACGTTACATGTAAAGAGCAGATCGCTATAACGCTGACCTATTTTATGACGGGCATCAACTTCTTTGTCAAAGTGTTTAAGCTTTACATCCAAGATAGCCGCTTGCATCGCATCAAGACGGCCGTTAATACCGATATATTTGTGCTTATAACGCTCATTTTGTCCATGATTAAGTAGCATACGGATTTTTTCAGCCAAGGCATCGTCATTGGTAAAAAGTGCACCGCCATCACCATAGGCTCCTAGAGGTTTTGAAGGGAAAAATGAGGTACAGCCAATGGTGGAGAGGTTACATGATTTTTCACCTTTATACTCGGCTCCAAAACTTTGACAGGCATCTTCGATAACGGCGATATTGTGCTTTTGGGCGATAGCGTTAATCGCTTCCATATCGGCACATTGACCGTATAGTGAGACGGGCATAATAGCTTTTGTTTTTTCTGTGATGAGGGCTTCAATCTTAGAGGGATCGATATTGTAAGTCTGTTCGTCAATATCGACAAAGACCGATTTTGCGCCTAAAAAAGCGATGACTTCAGCCGTGGCAATAAAGGTAAAAGGTGTCGTAATCACTTCATCACCCGCTTTAACTCCAAGTGCCATCAGTGCTAAAAGTAAGGCGTCCGTACCACTACTACAGCCGATAGCGTGTGCTGAGCCTGTGTAGAGCGCAAGGTTCTTTTCTAGTGACTGAAGTTTTGGTCCGCCGATAAATTGTGCGTTTGAACAGACCTCTTTGATCTCTTGATCGATTTCGTTTGAATACTCTTGATATTGTGCTTGCAGATCAATAAAATTAATTTTCATTTCTTATTCCCTCTAAAATTATCTTGGCAACACGCGATGAACTTCCTCTTCCTAAGTAGTCTCGCAGTGTTAATGCATCATTTAAAAATGCTTCTTTATCCATGCTATTATAGGCATCTAATAGATTTTGAACACTCACATCTTCTTGCAAAAGCTCGGGATGTAGTGGTCGATGGCTTAACTGATCAAACATAATATTACTCAGACCTACATACTCAAGCTTTATCAAAGCTCTTGCGATCATTGCGTCAAGAGGTTTGGCAATATAACTCAAAATAAACGGTGTCCCAATCAGTGCCGCTTCAAGGGTAGCCGTACCGCTACAGATAAAAGCAAAATCACTTTGATAGAGTGCGTCATGAGCTTCATGTGTGATGCTAAAGTCTGTAAGATTACCGTAAAGTTCATCAATTTGTGCTTTAGTAAAGGTCGGTGGGATGACGATTAAGGCCTCGTGTTTAAAGTGAGAACGCAGTTCATGAAAAAGTGGCATGAGACGCTTGATCTCACTCGGACGACTCCCTGGCATGTAGGTGATGATCTTGTTACATGTAAGGCTATCTTTAAAGGAGCTAATCTCATCTAAGAGGGGATGACCCACATACTCGATAGGAGCATTTTTGGAATAATAATCTTTCTCAAATGGCAAAATTGAAGCGAGATGATCAACTGTCTTTTCCAAAACAGGAATCCGTTTTTTTTTCCATGCCCAGGCTTGAGGAAGAATATAGTAGATGATCTCTTTTTCAGGATACGCTTTTTTGAGTGACTTGGCTAGAGGCAGATTAAATCCCGATGAGTCCATCAATAAAACTTTGTCAGCCTCTTTGGCTAATTCTACCATCTGATCACGAAGTGTAAAGAAAAAGCGGAGTTTTTTAAGGGCATCGACAAATCCCATAATAGCAAGGGAACTAAGATCAACAATAGGATGACCTAGTTTTTTATCAAAAACTCCAATAAACTCAACACTTTGAGGTAACTCTTTTTGTAGTGCTTTTAAGTGGAGGTTTGAAGAGTGCTCCATTGCACAGACTAATAGCTTCATGAACCTCCATCTCCCCAAGTCTCATATTCGGGATTATAGTGCTCTTTTTGCTCATCTTTATACTCATGCAAAAAAGTACTCAGTGCATCGATGTCATCATCACTAAGCGGTTGTGCAAATGCGATCATCATCTGTTGCGCTTGTGTGGTAACGATTCCTTTGCGATAGGTTTTGAGTTTATATGCAAGAAAGCCTTTAGCGCGATTGGCTAATGAAGGATAATTGGTCATTCCCTCTGCTTTAGTACCGTGACAGCCGTTGCAGGCTTTCTCAAAATAGAGCCCCTTGCCCTTGTCATAAAGCGAAGTCTCCGCTGAAAGTGAGATAAATAAAAAAAATAAAATAGTAATTAAACGCACTCTAACCCTTGGTAAAATACAATAGGACAATTATATCAAAAGGGTAGGGAATTTATGATTATTTCTAAGGCATTGTTATGTGATATTAATGGTGAACGCCACTGTGATCTTCGTATAGAAGAGGGTTTTATCAATGAAATTGCGGATAAAATAGAAGGTGATGA
>JAYEGP010000096.1:0-4140 GCA_034659135.1 Campylobacterota bacterium | reverse complement strand
TTGTTTCATTAATATCAACCCATTTAAAGTCTTCATCAATCTCACCATCTTTTTTACAGCTTGTCAGTTTACAAAAACCACTTTCATCGTCGGCATAGAGTAACTCTTCACCGATTGAAGTATCACATGTAGGACATTGATAGCCATCTGCCTCACATGTTTTAGGTACACAAACCCCATCTTTAGCCGTTTGACCCTCACCACATTCCCATACACTGGCATCATCACAACCAATAAACATGAGCGATGCAGCTACAAGTAAAACCTGTAACAAATTTTTTACATGCATAACACTTCCCTATAATCGAAAAAATATCTGCAATTATAGAGGAATTTTCGTTACAAAGATGTAAAATGTGAAAAAAATGATCGATTAGTTCTTTTGGGCCTCTTTTTTCTCCCAACATTGATCGACTCTTTTATCGATCGCTATGTCAACACTACTTCCCTCAGTAACATTATCCACAATATAAAAAGAGCTAATTCCCATGTAAATGACGCCTATAGCAATCACTGCTGATGTCAGATAGATTCCATACAATTTTTTATCAAACTTCATCATAGCCTCCTTTTGAAGGATTTATAACTATGATAGATTAGTTTTCTTGAAAGTTCAAGAGCTTTTATAAGGTAATTTTATTTATAAGAGTGCCAAAATTTCTTTAATACTAAGAACTTTACCCGTACTTTTAACTTCACCATCGATGACAAGACCTGGTGTACTCATCACACCATAAGCCATGATCTTCTGTAGATCTGCCACTTTTTCGATTACGACAAACTTTCCACTTTGTGCCACGGCTTGTTTTACTTTAGCTTCAAGCTCATTACACTTGGCACAACCCGTACCTAAAATCTCAATTTTCATTTTTCTCTCCTATAAAATCATATTAAATATAAAGCCAAGTGCCATAATACCGAGACCGATAATGGCAAAAAAAATCGCAATAAGCCTTACATGTAAGACCTGTTTTAAGATAATCGCCTCTGGTAAACTCAGCGCCGTCACGGCCATCATAAAGCTTAGAGCTGAACCCAGTAACATCCCTTTTTCGGTTAAAACTTCTACGAGAGGCATCACACCTGCGGCCGAAGCGTACATAGGAATTCCAATGAGAACGGCAAGAGGAACACTGTACCACGCTTCACCACCGGCATACTTTGCAATAAACTCAGCAGGAACATAGCCATGAAACCATGCACCGACTGCCACACCAACCATAACCCAAAGGTATATTTTTTTAAAGATATCATACGTTGCTTGCCACGCTTCACGAATACGCTCTTTAAAACTACTTGTCGTTGCCTTTACATGTAAGTCACCAGAAAGTTCTGGAACGTCGAGAAGAACATATTTATCAACATTCATTTTACCAATAAGCCAACCACCAATGATTGCCACAGTCAATCCAAAGGCAATATAGATCGCTGCGATCTTAAAACCAAAAAGTCCAAAGAGCATGGCTATGGCGATCTCATTGTTCAGAGGTGCCGAGATCAAAAATGAGAAGGTCACTCCGATAGGAATGCGCGCTTGTAAAAAGCCTAAAAAAAGTGGAATCGCCGAACAGGTACAAAAGGGTGTGATAATACCAAAGAGTGCCGCCAAAACATTGCCTGTAAACTCTCTTTTTCCTGCCAGATAAGCCCGTACCATCTCGGTATTAAACCAGGTGCGTAAAAAAGAGACCGCAAAAATAATGGTGATGAGTAAAAACCAGATCTTTATCGTATCATAGATAAAAAAGTGCACGGCATCACCGAGTGCACCGTTTACATGTAAGACATTGTCTACAAAATCACGACTGAGTTCATGCCACATTTAACAGAGCTCTTCTTTGACGATAGGAAGTAACTCTTTTTCAATGAGATCAAGTGTTTTAGGATACTCATCGACTGCTTTACCACTAGGATCATCAAACCCCACATGGATGGTTTTAATCGCTTTTGGAAACATTGGACAGGTCTCTTTGGCGTGATCACACACGGTAATGACCAGATCAAAAGCGGTATCTAAAACCGTTTCAATCACTTTAGAGTGATACTCCTCTCTCCAAAGTCCACGCTCCTCAAGAAGTGCTTGAGCATTGGGATTTACCGTTCCACTTGCTTTGACTCCAGAACTTTGAGCTTTGACACAATCTCCTAATTTCGCATTAATAAGTGCTTCACCCATTATGGATCGACAACTGTTCCCCGTACATAAGATTAAAACATTTTTTTTCATAAACTGCATCCTTGATCTGAAATTTTTTGAAGTTTTGGAAGGGCTATATCGAGTGTACGTATCTCTTCAATCGCTTGAAGTCGAAAACGATCAAGTGGAGAACGAATCGAATAATATGCCCATGTTCCTTTACGCTCCACTCGCAAAAAACCGGCATCTTTTAAAATTTTTAAATGACGAGAGAGACGAGATTGTATCATCTCCAAAGATGCTTGCATATCACATACACACAAAGCACCATGTTCATCTAAAAACTTTAAGATTTTTATTCGTGTCTCATCATTAAGAGCCGATACACTTTTTAGAAATATCTCCATTTCAAACTCCTGTGAAGCGAAGTATAACCGATTTAATCTAATATATCAATATATCTTGATTTAATCATTTATTCTGCTATACTTTCACATCTTTTATTGGAGACAGCCATGTTTACAGCTTCAGCCCTCTTTTTTGTAACCCTTGTATTTATTATTTGGCAACCTCGTGGATTGCAGATTGGAACCACTGCTGTTATTGGTGCTGGATTAGCCCTGACGCTAGGAGTCGTTAGTTTCAATGATGTCATCACGGTTACTGACATTGTATGGGATGCTACCTTAGCCTTTATAGGAATTATCATCCTTTCAATGGTGCTCGATCAGATCGGGTTTTTTGAATGGGCCGCGCTGAAGATGGCACGGCTGAGTAAGGGAAATGGGCATCTTATGTTTGTCTATATCCTACTTTTAGGTGCTGTGGTAGCCGCTCTGTTTGCCAATGATGGAGCCGCTCTCATTCTGACACCAATTTTACTCGCTAAGATGAAACACCTCAATATGAAGCCACTCCCTGTTTTCGCTTTTTTAATGGCGGGAGGATTTATCGGTGACAGTGCTTCGAATCCTCTTGTCATCTCTAATCTCACCAACATTGTCACTGCAGGCTATTTTGATATCGGATTTTGGGAGTATGCTAAGACGATGTTCTTGCCAAATCTCTTAAGTATCATCGCTTCCATTATTGTACTTTGGCTCTATTTTCGTAAAGACATTCCGAAATATATCGACGTTGAAAATCTTGCTTCACCCGAATCCGTTATTAAAAACATGACCATGTTCAAACTCAGCTGGTTTTTTCTAGCACTACTGATGATCGGATATTTTATAGGTGATATCTACAATCTCCCTATCTCTGTTTTTGCACTAGGAGGCGCTTTAATCTTTCTTGCTATTGCCAATTACTTTAAAGCTACCAAACCTTGGATGACGATTAAGACGGCACCGTGGCAGGTTGTCTGGTTCTCTATCGGTCTTTATATCGTCGTGTTTGGTCTTAAAAATGCAGGATTAACAAGCTATCTAGCGGAGATCATTACCGACTTACAAGCGCAAGGTGATACGATAGCCGTTCTTGGTACCGGTTTTTTAGCAGCCATTTTAAGCTCGGTGATGAACAATATGCCAACCATTATGATCATGGATATCGCCATTGCCGAAGCAGGACATAACGCCCTCGCCTACGCTAATATCATCGGCTGTAACCTGGGACCTAAAATGACACCGATCGGTTCTCTTGCCACACTGTTGTGGTTACATGTACTGGCACAAAAGGGGGTGAAAATTACGTGGGGTGAGTATATGAAAGTGGGTCTGGTGATTACACCACCCGTGCTATTGGTTGCACTCATAGGGCTTATTTAGGAATCAGAATTGAATAAAATGTAAATCTTAGGGAATGCTATTTTAGTTCTAGTCACACTATTTTATGAGGAGCATAGCCTTAGCTACGCGACGATTAAAATCGTTTGACTAGGGCTAAAAGAGTACGCTAAGATTTATGTTTTATTTAATTTTGATTCCTTAAGCAATATGGATATTTTTAATCAAACCTCGAGTCTCTTTGCCTTCTTGTTCAAGTAAGTAAATTTTTTCATA
>JAYEGP010000095.1:0-18770 GCA_034659135.1 Campylobacterota bacterium | reverse complement strand
CTAAAAAGGTAAGCGATGACAAAAGTTATGTCAGTAAGTCAAGTTAGAGCCGATATTTATAATGTAATGGATGAAACAGCACAAACTCATGAACCTGTACTCATTACAGGGAAAAGAAACAATGTAGTGATGCTTTCACAAGAAGACTGGAATGCAATAGAAGAAACATTGTATTTAAACGCTATACCTCATATGGCATCTTCTATTCAAGAGTCAATGAATGCAGATGAGAGTGAGTTTAGTGAAGATATTGAATGGTAGAGTATAAAATACTTTATAGCAAATTAGCATTAAAAGATGCAAAAAAACTAACAAGTGCCAATTTAGATAAAAAAGCAAAAGAGCTTATTGAAATCATCAAAAAAGATCCGTTTGAAAATCCACCACCTTATGAAAAATTGGTAGGTAATCTAAGTGGATCATATTCACGAAGAATAAATATACAACATCGAGTAGTTTATGAAGTACGAGAAGATGAAAAGAGAGTAAGAATTTCTAGAATGTGGTCACATTATGGGGAATAAGCTAACAAATTAGTGGGGCCAATAAATTACCCTGTGGCAATTTATTGGCTTTAGCATAAGTTATTCACTTTTAAATACAAACTTTATATCTAAGTGTAATCTTCTAAAGTTCTCATCTTCTTCTTTTTGATTTACGATTGTATCGATATAGGTCAATGCGAGTTGAGTGTTTTTAGCTAACTGATATCCACCCATAAGTTGATGACCATATCCATCAGTTCCACCACCCATAAAGTCTGAGTCATTTAAGGCACCTACAACAGCATCTTTTTGGATATCTCTATAAAAATATCCTAGTTTAAAATCACCATTGTGTTTGAGTTTACCATAGAAAAGTGAAAGGTTATATCCAAAGTTTTCTTCACTTATTGCGGTATTATAAGCAGTGTCAAAACCTATACTAAAGTTTTCAAAATCATACTGCAGTGCAAGCTCTGCTATATGATAATCATATGCATATTTTTCATCTGCATCAAGAGTATTACCTTTAGAGACACCCTTAATTGTTCCAGTATTATAAAGAATAGTCGGTTTTCTTCCTTTTAAACTATCATAATAGTGATACCCTAATGTAAAACGAAAATCTTCTATATGCTGAATAAACTGAGCGGTATAAAAGTAGATACTTTCTGCATCTTCTGTCTCATCAAGATTTGCAAGAACGAATGCACCCAAAGTTACATCACTGTTCTCTAAAAGTTTATGTTTAACAAATGCACCCTCTGGTCTTAGATCACCATCAAAAATAAGCTGATTTTTATGGGTTCTATATATTGGAAGTTTCATCTTACCCCCGCGAATAAAAGAGTGATAATCGTAATTATAATAGATGTCTGCTATATCAATAATGACATTCTTTCCAACCCAAGCACCACCTAGACTCTGGTTTGTTGAAACGGGGTCTCCTGAACCAGAGGCCAACATAAGCTCTAGCTTTAGATCATCAGTTAGTTTAGCATTCAACCCAAAACGTGCTCGAAAACGAAAAATGTGCTCAAAATCCTCTTCACTGCTTCTGTTGATGGTTTGTGAACGCAGTCTCAAGTCACCTAAAAACTGAACTGACTCACCCTTTTTTGTTTTAGGAAGATAAGGCATAGAGTCACTAAGCATCTCACTGTTACCATACCCATCTTCAAGTCGTGAACTCACTGTTTCATTCGAGTCATCTGCACCTAAAAGTCCAATGTAACCTAATATAAATAAATAAACTAAAGTCTTCATGATCATCCTAAAATCCTTCCCTCTTCTCTTAACTGTCTTTCCATAATCTCAATCTCAACTGCACCGGAGTGAACGATATCATTATCAATACTAAAATCCAATGTTTTACTTTTGCCTTCATACTCGATTTTATTAAGTATGCTTTTAATGGCGTGTAAACGTGCTATAAATTTATCGTCACTTCGTATAACAGTCCATGGTGATTTGTATGTATTTGTTTTTTTGAGCATCTCATATTTCACCTGTGTAAACTCATCCCATCGCTCTTGCATCTGTAGGTCTATTTCACTCAGTTTCCACTGCTTTAAGGGGTTAGTTTCTCTCTCTTTAAAGCGATTGTCCTGCTCCTCTTTAGAGACTGAAAAGTATATTTTTATAAAGTGAAAACCGTGATCTATCAAATCCTCTTCAAATCTTGGAACACTTTTCATAAAAGTTTTATACTCTTGTTCAGTACAAAAACCAAATATCGGTTCAACCATGGCTCTGTTGTACCAACTTCTATCAAAAAGTACGACTTCGCCTGCATGAGGAAATTGTTCCACATAACGTTGAAAATACCACTGTGTTCTTTGAACATCAGAGGGTTTGCCAAGAGCTACTATGCGGTAATGTTTCTCATTCATATAGCGTGTTATACGTCGTATAGCACCCCCTTTTCCTGAAGCATCTCTCCCTTCAAATAAGATAATCATCTTCTCTTGATTTTTTTCAAGATGTGCCTGAAGTTTTATAAGCTCAGCTTGATAGGGTTTTAGGGTTTTTTCTCGTTTTATTTTTGAAAACTTACGATACACATGTTCTTGAAATGTTAAGTCTTCTTTGAATTCCTCTACAAATTCATTAAAGTCCATTTTTTTCCTTATTGTGCATCTCTTTTAGTTCTTCTTTTAAGAGATGCCAAAACCCTTGAAGATTTGCAAACCTATTGTTGATGACACTAAAATAATCTTCTAAATTTTCAATAAGCTCATGCTGATTTTCCTCTTCAACTTTTTTTAGTTGTTCTTTTAGTTTTCCCAAAGAGTCTTCTAAATCTTCGATTTGTTGCTCTAGTAATGCTTTTCGTGTTAATTTACTCATTTTGATCTCCTTGTTATGTCAATGCAATCAGTAATGCAGGTACGATAAAGAAAACTGACAATACATATACTGCAATATAAATCTTTCTTTTTTGCGCAAGTTGGGCTAATTTTTCAGCAGCGATGATTGGAATCTCTCTTAAAGGTTTAATTCCATATATCACAACTACACCGATTAGATTATATAAAAAGTGGATGAGTGCAATTTGAAGTGCAAAGATAGCAAGTGGTCCAGAAACAGCAGTTGCAGCCAAAATTGCGGTAATCGTTGTACCGATATTTGCCCCTAATGTAAATGGATATATCTCTCTTAGACTAAATACACCAGACCCAGCTAGAGGAATAATTAAACTTGTAGTTGTCGAAGATGATTGTACAAGTACCGTAATAGCAGTACCAGAAGCCATTCCTGAAACAGGACCACGACCCACAGTGCTATGTAAGATATCTTTTGCACGACCTACCATTAGCACTTTTAAAATCTTCCCAATATAGGTGATAACGACAAAGATAAGTCCTATACCTACAACAATCATAGTGATACCTAGCCACATATCATTGATACCGATTGATTCCATTGCATTTTGAAACGTTTTAGTTACAGGTTGTATAATAGGTTTCATAAAGTTAAACCCATCCATGCTTACGGAATCTCCACCTGCAAGAAGGTTCGCAAGGTATGCACCCATCTTTTCTAAAAACCCAAACATAATCTCTAATGGCAAGAAGATAACTACACTTAAAAGATTGAAAAAGTCATGAATAGTAGCTGCTGAAAAGGCTCTTCTAAACTCTTCACCTTGTTTTACATAGCCCATACTTACGATAGTATTGGTAATTGTTGTACCGATATTTGCACCCATAACCATTGGAATAGCCATCTCTACAGGAAGTCCACCTGCCACTAAACCTACAATAATCGAACTCACAGTACTTGAAGATTGTATCAAGGCTGTTGCAATGATTCCTATCACAAGTGCTGCTACAGGATTACTTGCAAATGCAAATAGCTCTTCTGCTTGATTTCCTGTTGCAATCTTAAATCCACTTCCTATCATACTAACTGCAACTAATAAGCCATAAACGAGTAGTGCAATCGAGACCCATTTAAACCAGTTTTGTGATGTTTGAGTATCACTTGTCATATCTCTTTTTGGTTCCACCATTATTCCTTTACTAATAATTATTGGAAGTATAGTATTAACATATTACAGTTTTATAACCAAAAAAAATCATTTTTATTAATGGTCCCTTACTTACTGATGTAAAGAGGGTATTTCAATTGCTAACGTAATTCCTTGGATATAATATCGCATGGCATATATCACTCTCAGCCGTAAGGCATTTTTTCATAATCTTGATATTATAAGCGCTCACGTGTCAGATCTACGTAAAATAGCATTAGTCATGAAAGATAATGCTTACGGTCATGGACTCATAGAGATCGCGACCTTGGCACAAGAGTATGGTGTCACAAAGGCAGTGGTACGACATGAGAGTGAAGCACAGCGTATTGCTGATTTTTTTGAATATATCTTAATTCTTGATGATATTCCCCATACTCCTTTAGCCAACTTTGTTTATACCGTTAACAACATGGAGCAGATAACTTCTTTTAAGAGAGGAAGTCGTGTAGAGTTAAAAGTCGATACCGGGATGCATCGTAATGGGGTAGGAACCGATGAAGTCGATGCAGCTTTAGAGGCGATAGAGAGACAAGGGCTTACATGTAAGGGTATTTTCACGCATTTTCGTAGTGCAGATACCTTAAGCTCAGAACTGTTTTGGCAGAAGAAGCAGTTTGAAACAATCAAAAATGGCTATGCGAATCGAGGCTATCAATTTCATAGTGCCAACTCAGCAGGAACCTTTCGTACTCTTACATGTAAAGAAGATATGGTGCGAGTCGGTATTGCAGCCTATGGATGTCTAGAACTTGATGAGGTGTATGCACAACCGGATCTCAAACCCATACTTTCACTAGTCGCCGAGCGTCAAACGACAAGGCTCCTCAAAGCCTCACAAGGTGTGGGGTATAACGCGATATGCAAAGTCAAAGAAGATACCATCGTCAGTACCTATGATATTGGCTACGCCGATGGATTTTTACGAAGTGCATCGAATCGATATATCACTCCCAATGGTTCCAAACTTTTAGGTCGCATCTCAATGGATAACACAAGCTTTACATGTAAAGATGAGGAGTTAGTACTTTTTGATAACGCGAATACTCTTGCCAAAGCAGCGGGAACGATTGGGTATGAAGTCTTAACAAGACTCTCTTCGTCTCTCGAGCGCCGTCTTATACCTTAATGATGGCATCAGGATAGATAACCCCATCGATCCCCTCAACCGCTAAGATTTCGATTTGGGAATCCTCTTCAATACGACAGAGTATCTTGGCATCAAAAAGATAGTGTTCTGCGCGATCTTGAATACTTTTGGCGCTATCTTTTTTACAGATAATATATTTAGCATTGAGATGTTCAGAGAAAAGAGCCTCTTTTAGAGTGCCCACTTCAAGGGCAAAATCGAGATTGTTCTCTTGCATGTAGATGATAATATCAAGATTTTTCTCATCAAACTCAATAAAGAGTAGACTATTTGAAGGAGTTGTCTCTATAGAATCGATAGAGTGAATATGATAAAAACGAGGTGAATGTAAATACTCATGTCCAAAAATCAACATAGGACTTATCCGTTGAGGCATTCACTACTGCAGTAGTAATGGCCACCTTTTAAGATAGAATCGCTAACACTAGTGTAGGTACCACAGCGACTACAAGCCATCATATCTTCGCTTTTGTGATCAGTTTTAGAAGCACTTTTATCTTGAGTACTCCCAACGCGAGGTTTTTTAATAAATAGAAAATAGACAATACCGATAACAGCAAGAACAAGAAGTGTTTTTAATATCATGAAGGACTCTTTATAAGAAGATAGTGACGTTTATTAGCTTTGATGATCTCATACTCTAGCGTCTCATCAATTTCATCATAGACCTGCTCTCCCTTATAAAAAAGAAGTTGGGTCTGTGGGGTGCAAAAAGGCTTTGAAAGTTTTAGAAGCAGTTGGGTATCGGTGACGGCGCGCGAGGTGATGATATCATAAGATTTAGCCTTAAGTTCCTCAACGCGACAGTTTTCAACCCTAACATTTTCTAAACCTAAATCGGCTTTGACAAACTGTAGAAAACTAGCACGTTTGAGTAGGGGTTCTACTAAGGTGATGGCAGTATCGGGCATACCCATCGCTAGCATCATTCCTGGAAATCCTGCACCGGTGCCAATATCCATAAGGGTTTTGACCTTAGGTAAAAAGCCAATAGGATAGAGCGCATCATAAATAAAAGCATCGAGCTGTGCCTTACTTTTAATGCCAGTGAGATTATGCACCTTATTCCATTTGAGTAGGAGTGTCTTGTATTTATCAATATTTTCAAAGAGAGAATCATCAAAGGTGATTCCATCTTGCAAAAGCGTTGCTTTGATATTCAAAAAGAGCCTTACATGTAAAGTAGTGAATTATAGCATATTTGAAAACGAGAGATAGGAGTTAATTTTAAAAAAAGCTTTAATATAAAAATTAATAATAAAGTAATATATTTTATTAAATATATTGGCAGACTTATAACTTAAATAATCACAAATAATTACTTTTATCACATTTTTATCACAGCCGTTTAGAAAGGTAACAGTATAAGTTTTCTTTATCACAATATCAGCTTCGTTTAAAGTTTTCTATTCTATCGTGGTATCAACATTTTTAATACTTAGGAGTAACAATGTCAATGACTAGAAGAGATGCATTTAAAATCGCTGGAGCAACAGCAGCCGTAGCAGCAACAGCAACACTAACAGGTTGTGGTAATGGAAAAGAAGCTGCACCAGCAGCGGCAGCAGCGGTTTCAGCAGCCATGTTAATGCCAAAATCGGCAGGAAAAAGAGTTGTTATCATCGGTGGTGGTTTTGGTGGTTTAACCGCAGCTAAATACCTTAGAAAAAAAGATAAGAGTATCGAAGTTGTTGTTATCGAAAAGCGTGATATCTTTATGTCTTGCCCGTTTAGCAACTCACTTCTTGGTGGTCTTGAAGGTGTCACTTTAGACACCTTAACACGTGATCTCTACTCAGCTGCTGGTAAATATGGTTACCAACTTCAACAAGCTACGGTAACAGACATTGATCGTGGAACGAAGACGGTAATGACAAATCGTGGTGTTATCGATTATGATATTCTTATTCTTTCTCCAGGTATCGCTTATGACTATAAGGGACAATTTCCAGAGTGGTCAGATGAGAAAATTCGTCATATTCAACAAGGTGCACCAGCAGCACTTATGGCAGGTAGTGAGCACTTAGCTCTAAAACGTCTTATGGATGATATGGACGAAGGTAATATCGTCATCACAAAACCAGAAGGTAAATACCGTTGTCCTCCGGCACCATTTGAGCGTGCGTGTATGATCGCTTCATACATGCAAAAAGAGGAGATTCCAGGTAAGGTCATCATTCTTAATTCTGGTAAGGGCGTAGCAAAAGGTGCGGCATTTAAAGAGGCATGGAAAGAGCTTTATGGTGATAAAATTGAGCACCGTGAAGATTGTGCTATCACTGATGTTGATCTTGAAAAAGGTGTTATCTCTTATGATAAAATTGTCGGTGTGGATAAAGAAGATGAAGATATCATTGAGAAACAGACTGAGACCTTTGCAGTCCTTAATCTTATTCCTAAAAACAAAGCAAATCCGGTTGTTGAGATGGCTGATCTTAAGACAAACGGTTGGGGTGGCGTTGCGATGAACGGTGCAAGCTTCCAATCTAAAACAGATAAAAATGTTTATGCTATCGGTGATGTTGTCGGTCACGCAGTTCCACCATCAGGTCAAACGGCTAATTGGGGTGCAAAAGAGGCTGCGAAAGAGATCATTGCACAGATGAATGGTAAGCCAGCGTATAAACTTGACCTTCCATACACTGCGGCAAATGTATGTTACTCAATGGTAGGTGATAATCCAGAAGAAGCGATCATGGTAACCCATGATTTCTCTTTCAATGGTACGGTTATCAAAGGTAAAGGGAATGTTCCTAAGCCTAAAGACGGTAATGGCAAATTTCGTTCTAAAGGAACTGCGAAAGCGACTCGTGAGTGGTTGCGTGGTATCTTAGACGATATGTTTATGTAAGAAAAGATTTTTGATGGATAGAAGAGACTTTATAAAACTTGGTGCGGTTGGTGGGGCGATTGTCCTCACTAATCCATCAGTGATTAACCAAAGATTGTTCGCTCATGATGGAAGAATGTATGAATCGTATGAAAAAGTTCAACTTGTTGACGATCATGATAAGCCTATCAAAGTAGCCGATTTAGTAAAAGATGAAAGTTATATTTTTCAGTATCCTCATAAGGGTACGCCATGTATTTTATTAAATCTAGGTGAAAAAACAAACAATGATGTCGAACTCAAAGAAGCGGGTGGTGAAGAGTATATCTGGAGTGAAGGTGTCGGGCCTGAGGGTATGATCGTTGCCTATTCAGCGATCTGTTCTCATGCATTAACACACCCAAACAAAAGTGAAAGCTTTTTTACCTATGTACCAAAAGGTGTTGAAACCGCAGCACTTCCTGGTGGTGGTGCCATTGTATGTTCCTCTCATCTCTCAGCATTTGATGCAAAAAATGGTGGAAAAGTTATGGGTGGACCAGCAGATCAACCTTTGGCATCGATTGTTTTAGAGCATAATGCAAAAGATGATTCACTATGGGCAGTCGGTGTTTTAGGCGGCGATAAGTTCCATGACTTTTTCAGTGCCTTTAAAACAGAGATGAAACGTGATTGGGGCGGAAAACGTAAAGCAAAAAAACTTGTGAAAATTTCTGTACCCACAGTGACGCTTGCTAAGTTTACAAAAGAAGTGATTCAATACTAAGGCCAATGATGAAAAAAACACTACTACTACTCATTACAATTTTTGTTGCTAGCTCTTTTGGAGCTATTGATCAGCAAAAATTAGAGCGAAAACAAGATATGCAGATGCTTGCAAGTGGACTGAAACTGCTTCAAGATGGTCTGATTTACAATAATAAGACCTTAATGCTTACCGGTGTTGAGATGATTGAAAAAGGTGAGAAGAAACTTTTATCAGCTCACGGCGATAGCCTTAAAAAATACCTCCCTGGCGATACCGCTTATGCTTATAAATATGCTGAAAAAGCGGCGCAACGTATCTCTGATTACTCAAAAGAGTTAAGCGATGCGGTTAAAGATAAAAAAGATTACACCAAAATCTCTAAGACCTATTCTTATATCATTAATGAATGTGCAGGGTGTCACCTACGTATTCGTAAGCAATAGTTCTTCTTTGACACGGAATTTATTCCGTGTACTTCTCCCTCCTTTTTTAAAGCATGTAGAACAAATATGTTATGATATTGATATAGAGTTTATCATACCAAGGAAAAAAATGCTTCCCAGTGAACAGTTAGAAAAAATGTTAACCCAAGAGATCGCACCAGATCTTGAAGATTATATTGATGATCTTTTTGAAAAGATTGCAGATTCAAAAACAGCGACTCAAGAAGATAAAGATGAGCTACAGCAGGCACAAGAGTTACGAGAAGACTTTAAAGAGATGTACAATGATCTTCAAGAGGGCGATATGGACGAAGAGGAGTGTCAAGAGATTATCGACGAACTTATCGAAATGCGTCAGGATGATGAAGACGAATAAATCAATGCTAATTTTTGAGTACGTGAGAGTTTTTTAATAGCATACTCACGCTTACTCGCTTCACTCCGATTGAGCGCACGCTCACTATAGCTTAAGACTACGGGACGTCGCGCTCGTGTGTATTTTGCTCCCTTATCGGAACTGTTATGTTCCTCAATGCGTTTATTTAAATCGGTAGTGATTCCTGTATAGAGCGTATTATCTTTACATGTAAGGATATAAACGGTGTAGCTCATAGGCTCAATTCATTCTTATGGAACTTCAGAGGATGGGCTAAAGTAATATCTTCATAAAGCAGAGGACTGTCGAGATCGATGTATGTGATGGTCTCGGGATAGGCCATCGCTAAAGCGGCTGCGGCCATGATAGAGTGAGGGCCTTCAAGCATTGAGCCCATCATGCATCTTATTTTATGTTCTTGAGCATACGCTAATATCTCACGAGCAGGGCTAATACCTCCGCATTTCATGAGTTTGATATTGATCATATCGGCTGCATTCATTGCAATAACTTTTTTAAGCTCTTTAAGATTAAAGGCAGATTCATCAGCGAGAATAGGAATCTTACTCATACGGGTTATCTCTGCCATCGCTGTTAAATCATTGGCAGCTACAGGCTGTTCAATGAGTGCGATATTGAGATTTTGAATGCTCTCAATGATACGGAAGGCTTCAAGCTTACTCCATGCTTGATTGGCATCGAGGAGTATTGTAGCGTGGGGTGCTATGGTAGAGATAGCGTGAATACGTTCGATATCTTTGCCATCACTGCCACCCACTTTCACCTTCAAAATATCAAGACCCGATTTAAGAGCTTCTTTAGCCTGTTTTGCCATAAGTTCTGGGGTGTTTAGGCTAAGGGTTATGGCGGTTTTAAGTGTTGAGGTTTCTGCCCCTAAATAGGCTCTAAGTGTTTGGTTTGAATCTTGTGCGCAGAGATCAAACAGTGCCATATCCACCGCAGCGCTAGCACTGTTATGTGAAAGTTCTTTTAAAACTTCAAGTGCCTCTTGAGGCGATAAGCCAAGGAGTTTTGGAGTGATAGTATGGCGTATAGATTTAGAAATGGATTCGAGAGTCTCTCCCGTTATCGCTTTGGTAGGAGGCGCTTCACCAATGCCGATATTTTGCGTGTCAGTATGAATATGAATACGTACAAAGGCTACCGCCTCAACACGCCGAAGCGCCGTAATAAAAGGGTGTTTTAGGGGAATCTTATGCTCTGAGAGTGTGATCTTGGTGATGATCATGAGGCAAGCATTTTGAGTAGATACCCGACACTAAGCCCACCAAAAGTTCCAATAAGATAGCCCATAATCGCCATTAGTACAGCGATTCCAATTAAAGAACGGTTATACGCAGCGGCTAAAAGTGGTGCCGAAGCGACACCTCCAATATTGGCTAAAGAGGCGACTCCGATACTAAAGAGATCAAGTTTAAAGAGCTTAGCTAGGAGGATCATAAAAAGGGCATGAAGAACTAATATGGCAGTTCCTGCAGTAATATAGCCAATAAGGCCACTACCATCATCAAAGTTGGCACGAGAGCCGATAAGCGCGACTAAGAGATAGAGCATGGTATTGGCAATGGGATTGGCTCCATTGACTTTGGACAGAGGTGTTTGTGAACCAAGAAGACCAAAAAAAGTGGCAATAAGCACTACCCATGTTGTCGGAGAGAGCCCTTCAAGTTGCATGGCTAATACTTGTGAGCTAAGAGAGACTATAAATGCTATGAGCAAAAGCAACCAGTAGCGTTTGGGTCCAATGGTGCATGAACATCCAATATCACTAATCTGATTATGTGATATGCTTGCACCGCTCCAGCGGTTAAAACGTGGAGCAAGGGCAACAAGAGCGAGTAAACTCATAACCCAGAAGGTATAATTGAGTGAATCAACAATCATCGCATATCCCATCTGAGCTTCGCTTACATGTAAGGCTGAACCGATAGCTAACATATTAGCAGTTCCACCCATCCAGCTACCACTTAATGCCGCAAAAACACCACTCTCATCTTCACTAAAACCAAAAAGCCAAAAGACAAAAACAAAAGAGAATATCAAAGAGATAAAGGCACCACTATAGGCGATGAGTAAAGCGCGTCCCATGCCTAAGAAAGCTTTGAAATTAATAGAGAGTAGCATTAAAAATAGCATGGCAGGAAGCAGGTTGTTTTTAAGAAGTTGATAGCTTTGAGTAATGGCCTCATTGTCATGCCACTGAGCACTCTGAGCGATAAGCATACTCAGTGCATACACCATGACAATGCCGGGAAGATAGTTGAACACTTTCCATCCACGCTGTTCAAGGCGCATCACACCTAAGGCGATAAATGCAATGCTTAGGAGGTAGAGGAGTGAAGCACTCTGCATCTCTATTTTTTAGCCGCTTTTATAATCTCGTAGGCTTGATTAATTTCTTGAGTTTTAGCCGTTGCTTCTTCCATATAAGAGGCATCTTTATCTTGTGATTTTATAATATCGGGATGGTACTGTCGTACGAGTTTTCTATATCTCTTTTTAATAGTGTTCATCTCATCATCTTGATTAACGTCTAATATCTTACACGCCTCTTCTATGCTCATTGTCTGTTGTCTGTTTTTGAGCATATTTTCAAAGGTGCTTAGCATTGATGCATACTCATCAGGAGTCACATTTAACGCAGCTACAATCTCACGTAGAACCCTATCTTCATCACTACTGATACCATTGTCTACAAAGGCAAGTTGGATTAAAAAACCTATAAACTTTTTACGCTTTAATCGACTACGACCAAGCCGTTTATTTAAAGCTTGTGCTATCTCTTTGGTGTTGTCATCTCTGTGCTTTTCTTCATTGAAAATCTCTTTTAAAATATCTCTTACTCTCTCTTTATCTTTAAAAATAGCAGAGATATCATCAAACATAATACCAATGAGTTGCGCTTCTAACTCTTGGACTCTTCCATCAGCTTTAGCAACCTTTGCCACCAGTGCAATAAAAAGCCCCAACTCACTCTCTCGAAATAACTCTTTAGAGCTCGATATCTTGTTGAGTTTTTTTCTAGCATAGACTCTATAGAGTCTAAATGCTACATAGAGTGCAGCAATGACCCCAAGTGTCACCATGATATTTTCTATAAAGAGATAATACAATACGAACAAAATTATCGCTAAATAGATCAGTTTTCTTAATTTAATCATTCCCATCCCATTAAATAGACTTGTTGCGATATAAGAGCATAGCCTAAACATTAGCTCTGTATTCATAATCAAGGCAAGACGACACAGGGCTAACGAGTTAGCTCAAGGAGTCTTAACGCAGAGTATGGATACAGAGCTAATGCCCGAAGGGTAGCCTCAAAATGGCAATCTTGAATAAAATTTTTCATCGCCATAGCTTTGGCTATGACTCAAAAAAAGTTTTATCCAATCTTACTCATTTTGAGACTATTTAGGCTATGCTCTTATATCGCAACAAGTCTAATATTTCATTGATTGATTGTAACACTAATAGACTTGTTGCGATATTAGAGGAGACCCTAAGCTATCATATGGCATGATTTATGTTATGGGAATCGATCTTGAGTATTGGATAATTTTTATACAGCTTGTTTTAGGCTTAAGTTATCTTGTTATCGGTTTTATTGTCTCTTTTGAAGTTGTGCTTGGCATGGGTGGATCACCGGTGGCTTTACGGTGGATAAAAGCACGCCATAGTTATAAAAACCTTTATGTTGAAGTGATGCTTTTTTATCCTATGATTCTTATTGCTTACTTTTTTCTTGAGGTCTTACCTCACTATCTTTTCAAGGCATATTTGTCGCCTTTTGATATGGACACTCTTTTTGATAAACTCTATGGAAACAGTAACCCATGAATGAACCCTCTTTTATATCCAATCCCCCTAGTGACGATGCGATTAAGCTTGCTAATGCTGTCTATCAGACTTATATTGTAGAAGAGTATTCCCATCTGAAATTATCAGTAGAACGTCTCTGTGCGATTTATGCGTTTGAACATACGCCTGAGACAATACTCTATTTCAAGACACTCTTTGCTGAGTTAAATGAGCCTGTGGCACTCAAAGACTTCACGTATGAAGATCACTATTACAAATGGATTGTCCTTAATTTTTGTACCTTTGAAAAAGAGTGGAAAAATGAAGATAAATTTGTTTATATTGCCCTTAATGAGATCTATTTGAGTGCCATGCAAAAACTCATGGAAGAACCATTTATATTATTTAAGGATTAAGTGTTATGGCAAAATATGTACTACTCGATACCGAAACAACAGGAACGTCTGAAGAAGACCGTATTATTCAGTTGGGTTATATCGTGTTAGAAGGTAAAAAAGAGACAGAGGTTTATAATGAATTTTGCTCAAGTGAACGCCCGATCTCTTTTGGAGCGATGGAAGTTCATGGCATTACACCTGAAATGATTGAGGGCAAGCTTACATGTACACAGACCCAAGCTTATAAAGAGTTAGAAGCTTTAAATGTTGAGAGTAATTATATGGTGATTCATAATGCCCCTTTTGATCTGGGAATGCTTGCAAAAGAGGGCTTTACATGTAAGATGAAGCTTATCGATACCCTGCGTTGTGCCAAGCATGTTTTTGATGATTCTGAAGCGCACCGTTTACAGTTTTTTCGTTATCAGATGGGACTGTATAAAGAGGAGCAAGCTGAGGCTGATGCTCTGGGTATTGAGGTTAAAGCCCATGATGCTATTGGTGATGTTTTGGTGATGAAACTCTTTTTAAGCCGTCTGCGTGAAGCGGTTCAAGAACGTTTCGCGGGTGAAAGTCCTGTTGAAAAACTAGTAGAACTAACTAAAAAACCTGTGTTAATAAAAAGCTTTCGCTTTGGAAAATATCGTGGGAAAAAGATTGCAGATGTCGCGCAGGAGGATGCGGGATACCTACGTTGGATGCAATCGAATATGGATCTTGATGAAGATATGAAATACACCTTGGCGACACTGATATAGTTTGGGTATATTTTCATTTAGCCAATAATTTAAAACATATTTTTAGTTGAAATTTGCAGTTCACTCGCTGCAAAAGCAGCATCACGATGGCCTTGTTGACGGGCTTTTTTCCACCAATACACAGCCTTCTCTTCACTCTTTTGCACCCCATCACCATCACGGTACATCCGTCCTAAATAGTACTGAGCCTCAGCGTTACGCTCATACGTCGCAAGATCGACAAAGGCCTCATAAACTTCATCATATTTTCGTTCTTCATAGAGGGCGATAGCATCGTTAATAGTCATAGATAACCTTTTTATTCTGAAATGTCTTCATATCGGTTACGCAGATCCAAAAAATCATCTAAGTGTTCAAAAAATAGCGTGATTAAATAGGGATCAAAATGTTTTGCACTCTCGTGTTTAAAGAGATTTAGAATATCTTCTAACTCCCAAGCTTTTTTATAGACTCTATCATGTCCAAGAGCATCAAATACATCTGCCATTGCCGTTATCCTACCAAAGATGGGGATGTCATCACCTTTTAAGCCGTTTGGATAACCGCTTCCATCCCATTTTTCATGATGTGTTTGTGCAACCAATGCAGAAGCTTGAAGGATTGGTCTGTTTGAATATTTAAGCATTTCATAGCCTAACTCTGCGTGCGTTTTCATAATCTCAAACTCTTCAGATGTTAATTTGCCCGGTTTATTCAAAATGTTATCGGCAATACCCACTTTACCGATATCGTGCATTGGACTTGCCTGCTTTAATAGCAGAGCATCTTCTTCGCTAAGTCCTGCTAGTTTTGCCAAAAGATAGGAATATTCCGCCACCCTTTTTACATGCTGACCTGTCTCTTTACTTCTTGTCTCACCGATAGCACCCATAGTTAGAACGACTTCTCTTTGAGTACTGATTATCTCTTCATTTAGATTGATTATCTCTGTTATGTCATGCATAATTTGAAGAATTTCAATGGTATTACCCTTGCGATCAATAATGGGATAGAAGAGGTTATTAACCACAAACTCTTGCTTATCTTTTGTGATATTTGTCATAATCTCTTGAACAATATCGTGATCTTGAAGTTTCTCTTTTATCTGTGTACATACTTGAGTTTTTCTATGTTTTTCATGCCGTAATTTCTCGCAACTTTTACCAACAAGCTCATCTAAAGAGTACCCACTAAGTTCACAAAATTTTTCATTTGCATAAGTAATGATGTTGTTGGTATCTGTTTTCAAGATGGCTGTTGTTGTACTAATTGCCTCTTCATATTGCGCTGTATAGTTGAGATTGTCTTGCAAACTTTTGCTTGTGCTATCGAGTTTATTTTTTAAAAGATGTTTATACTCCTCAAGCTCGGTTACATCGTTTCGAATGCCTATATACTCTTTAAACGATCCATCTTTATTGTAGATAGGAGCGATCTCAGATAAGACATAATAAGAACTCCCACTCTTAGCTCTATTTTTTATAAGGCCTTTCCACGTTTTTCCACTCTGTATCGTCTCCCACATATCTTTGAAAAATTCACTGCTCACTTCTTCGTGTCTAACAATATTGTGTGACTTACCAATAATCTCTTCTTTAGTGTATCCAGAAATAATCTCAAAGTTTTTGTTGACATCTTTTATATTTCCGTTTGCATCAGCCACTGACAAAATAGATTTTTCATCTACTGCATTTCGAAACTGTTCTAAAAAACTGATAGTTTCATCAAGCTCTTCACTGGTTTTTGAGATTAATGTGGTTAAGGCTTTGAGTGTGATATCGTTAGCGTTTAGAGTTTTTGAAGTTTTAGATGGTGTTAATTTTTCTTGTTGTTGTCGCTCATTTAAAATAACATAGGTCGTTGTTATATTTAAAAGATTATTTGAGCAACTTTTAGCATCATGAAAAAACTCTCCATAAGTAACAAACCCTGAGGTAGGCGCTAAATTATTTATAGTTTCGACCTCTGCATCTAAAAATGTTCCAAGCATGGAGCGTCGTGCAGCACAGCTATAAATATAGATGGCTTCATTTTTATACGCTATCTCATTGAATAGTTTTTCTCTGTTGTATTGATTGATAAACTCAACATTAGCATAACCAAATTTGACCTTCTGCCCAGAGTGCATTGCTCCTCCAAAAGAGAGAGAGCCATCGTCATGTGCCATAATTGGTGCTCGTGCTACATCAACACCACTGTTTTGATAAATCAGAGGAAATTCGGTTCCATGAATTAAGATATTTTCAACAACATCCTCGCCTAAATAGTGACGATAGATATCGACCACTCTTTGGTTGTTGATCTCATAGACTCTATTGCCCTCAGATTTTGTAACCGTGAGTTCTTTACCAATTGTTTGCCAATTAAAAAGGAATTTCGTCTGTACTTCTAAGATATCTGAATCTACAGCAGCAAAAACGACATCACAATCCTTACATGTTTGTGAAAATATTTCACACTTTTCAAACTTGAAGTCATCTCCGGCATTTCCTCCAGCGATGACAATATTTGGATAGTTTTGAGTTATTCTTTTGAGTAAATCCTCAGAATCAAATGTAAAAGTGTTTGCATATACTATGAGGAGTTTTGTTCTGTGTGTGATGAGATCCTTTGGGAGTCTATCGAGGATGTCATCATGACTCAAAGAGCAGTAACTCATTGATTTTGTAGTTGATGATTCAAAGATAGAAAAAGATATTGAGATACCCTTATCATTAATAGAGTCATCAGCAATAATTCCAGCAGTTGAAGTGACCATGAGTGAAGCATTGGGAAGTAGTGATACAAGTTCTTTTCTAAGTGCGTAAACACTATTGACATCGATATTAGAATAAAATATCTGAATGAGTACAGAGTCTGTATTTGGAATAGAGTTTGTTTCGATAAATTTTGTAAGAGCGTGAACGTTTTCATAGTTATAATTTAGTAAAGTCATATTTGTCCATAAAAAAATTAAAATATTTTTGATATCGAGTCACTTGGAAATCCAATGAAGTGACTAAATTAAGGTTTTTTTAAATTGATTCTATTTATTGTCTGGTATTTTACAGTTTTTTAGCTTATGTGGTCTAAATTATCATTTTTAACGTTGCAATGAGTAATCCTAACAGTTTAAATTAGTGAGAAATATTCGGAAATTTACGTGAGTGTTTAGCAGGCAGATATCTTCAACTAAGGAATCAGAATTGAATAAGATTTATGTTTTATTTAATTTTGATTCCTAAAATAAGCTATTGATTTTTTGATGAAACGCTAAGGGATCGACTTGAACGCCATGCACCATTATCGCATAGTGAAGATGGGGTCCACTGACACGTCCTGTCGCTCCGCTTAGACCTATAAGCTCATTTTGTTTAATCGAATCTCCAAGCTTTACATGTAAAGCACTTAAGTGATAATAACAGCTGTAAATTCCTTCTCCATGATCGATAACCACTGAGTTCCCAGCGTAATAGCGATCTTTGGCAATAACGACAACGCCATCATTAGTCGCATGAATAGGTGTGCCGATTTTTGCTCTGAAGTCTGTTCCTGAATGAAAGCTTTTAAGGGTGTTGTTAAACATTCGCGCCGTACCAAAGGTGCTGGTAATTTTGCTCTGCATCGGCCTGATGAAGGGCTGTTTCCAATAACGCTTGTGTGTAAAAGTGTGATAGATTTTCATCGCCTCTGCATACTCTCTGCTGGTACGCTCTTTCTGCTTTTTATTGGGTTTGACCTTAGAAGGCGCAACACGAATCTGCTCTGAGAGGTAATCGCCTTGGCTTACATGTAAGGCTAATGCCTTACTGCCATTGGGGTAGGTAACGGTGAGGTTCTTATCGCCAGAAGTCTCACGATAATTGATAGGAACTAGGGCAAATTTTTTCTTTACATGTAAAGGGTGTGTCAGCAGAGGGATAGTTTTAGACTCGTAGTGCAGTGATGCTTTTTGAGGAATTTTTGAAAAGACAAAGAGTGCGGTCGTTCCGTTAATAAGGTCTTGAGAAAAGAGTGGCAAGCTTATGAGTAGCGATAGTAAGGCTTTAGAGAGCATTTTTTATATCCATAGGTCAGATTTTTTTCGTATTATATCTTTTTATCAATTTTCAGGATATAATCAATCCTCAATATATGGGTGGTGAGGTACTAGTACCTCACCACCCATATATTGAGGGTCTCTGAAAGCGTATAAAGTATAGAGTGCAAGGCAGATTATCGTAGGAGCACTTATTGTGCTTCAAGATAATCTAACGCAGTCAATCTATGCTTTATA
>JAYEGP010000094.1:0-4181 GCA_034659135.1 Campylobacterota bacterium | reverse complement strand
GTTTTAGGTTTTGAGGGTGGCTCGCCCAGACGGCATTATGAATCGGGTCTTTTTGTGGAGTTGAGTTGGCATGCATCGAGCCATAATACTCTTCATAAATACCCTCATGACAGGCCTTACAATCTTCGCTTTTTGCAAAAGTATGTACGGCGTCATTAGCACTTAAGAGTTTTATCATCATTAAGGCAAGAAGCACTATCTTCATATCAAGCTCCAATATTTTCAATATTATAACTAAGATAATCAAAAGATATATTAATTATTAAATTTGATAATATTTTTCCATTTAGTTAGAAGAAAAAACAACCCTGACACGCTCTGATTCACTACCTCTTAGCTTGAGATTACTCTTTTTGGTTTGATTATTATATTCTGAAGTAATACTATACCTTCCAGCAGGAAGCTCTTTCTCGCAAGGCCTCTCTTTTTCTGACCAGCAGGTGGCGATACCTTGCATAGTCTCTCTGTTATAGATGGTATGAAAAGCTTTTACTTCATCACTTTTGACACGAGAACTGATCTCAACCTTGCCGATCTCACCCATAATCATCTCAACGAGATTAATATTTGATGTACTCACTTCAATCATTTTCTCACTGACCAGACCACTCGCTTGTGAGCGCACCAGATACGATCCCGCAGCGATACGACCTAAGCAACTCTCATGGATATCAGAACTACAGGTTGCCGTAGCACTTTTGTCAATCTTGCCATGACGAAGCTTATAGAGGGTATGCACGGCTTTAAGTCGTTTGCCACCTTTTTTCTGTGTCGCTATAATTTCTAAGGCACCGGTCTCATTTAGCGTTACATGGATATGTCTGTTTTTAGCAGATGTCACATGAATAGGTGTCTCTTTCATCAGGCCTCTGTATTTGGTTTTAATAAGGTACTCACCTTTATCAAGATGACGTTGGCAAGCTTTATTATGCTCTGAATGACAATGGGCAATCGTTTTAGCTTGGACCTTGGTGTCAATCACTTTATAGACAGTATGTGTTGCCCCAACTGATGCTGAGTTCTCTTTTTCACTGGCACTAAGATGAATGTTTTTATGTTTGGGTCGCTCTGAGAGCGACTGAATTTTTTCAATCACCTGATGTAAAGCGCTATTGACTGCCGCTGTAGTATCTGCTAAATAGTACTCTCCCTCACTCACATCAGCAATACATTGAAGCCTCTTCTCTTGCGCTTTGTCGGTACTGAGTCCAATGACATAAATTTTAAAGTTCATCGCCTCTTTTTTGATGGATTTAGCCATCTCACAAGGATCTAACTTGCCATTATCTTTGCCATCTGTGATCAGCACAACTCTTGCCTGCTCGTCTGGATAATCCATAGCTTTAGCCGCACCCATCAAAGCATGACTTATTGAACCTTCTCCTTTTGGATTGATCCCTTGGAGTGTCGTAAACATTAGCGCTTCATCGGGTTTAGCTGGAATGATGAGAACTTGACTGCCTATACAGGTATCATTAAGATGATGCCCATAAGAGATTAAGCCAAGATTTATATCATCATTCCAATGTAAAAAGCTGTCACTTAAAGCCTCTTTAACAATGGTAAACTTATCTCTACCATCGATTTTCCCCCACATACTGCCTGAAGCACCTAAAACAATCATCGCCTGAGAATGGGGTTGAGCATGAAGAAGTGTCTGAATAAAAAACAGTAATATGAGAAGTTTTTGCATGGCAATTCCTTATAATTGATAAGTCTTATAACTGCTTATCATATCAAAAAAATCGCATTATTAATACAGATAACTAAAAGTTATCTGCAATAGAAGCGTGCTTAAGCGATAAATTTCCCTGAAAGCTCTTTTAAAATAGAATCGCTTTGAGCCGTTGCTCCTGTATATTTGATAATACTGACCCCATGGTTTTTCATCGTATTTGCTGTATTTTTACAGGCACGACTCACAACAATATAGTCACAATCTTCTAAAACGTGTCCCATTTTATCATGCTGAGCTATATGCTCTGCATCATCATGACCATGTCCACACTGATGATCTTCATCATCATGGTCGTGGTCTAAATCTGTTCGAGGGTTAGGGCGGAGTGTCTCAAGTTTAAAAGAACGAAACATGCCACTTCCATTCATCTCATACACTGCGAAACTTGGTGTATGTCCGGCATTGCCAAAAAACGTTAAGCTCTCATCTTTTACGGGTACTGCTATTTTCATCTATTTTCCTATTATTTTTTAGAAGTATAACTTAAATAATCTGTGGATATATTTATTATTAATCTACTTAATACTATACAGTATTGTAGCGTTTAATAATCTTTTTAACACGATTTTTGAGTTTACGAAGTGCATCTGTGTCATCTTCACCATCAGCGGTCAGATTTCCAAAATAGATATCATCTTCAAATTGAACCTTAGCGACCCATCCAATTTGAGTCATGTACTTCACCCCTACAAAACGTACGGAACCACGTCCAAAATTTTCTTCGCACAGCTCGATAATGCGCGTTATACGATCTGCATTTGATTTACTATCAGCCATAAAAACTCCTTTTTAATCTTTTTGATTGACAGCCCATATAAAGCCGCCAATACCTACTATCACCACTGCTGCAATAAACACCAGTAGTATTAGAGTGGTTGTATCCATTGTATTATATCCTTATTTTTTATTCAAGAGGTGCTAGTTCTTGATCAGTTTTCTCTTTAAGTTGCCCACATGCCGCGCTGATATCGATCCCTTTTGAGTCACGTATTGTACACAAAAGGCCGTGTTTGACCAGATATTCTTGAAAAGCCACCATATCACTACGGCTCGGTCTGCCGTATTCGCTCCCCTCATAGGGATTAAAAAAGATAAGATTGACTTTGGCTTTGATGCCATGAAGCAGCTTCACCAATTTTTTTGCCGAAGCGATATCGTCATTTTTATCTTTAATGACAAGGTATTCAAACATCACCCGTTTACGAGTATCGATAGGAAAACGTTTGACGGCTTCTATGATCGAGGCGATATTATGCGCTTTATTCATGGGGATCAACTCACTACGAAGCTCATCATCTACCGCGTGAAGCGAGATGGCGATATGCACACCCAGATCCATCGCCCCAAGCTTATCGATCTTACTGCTCAGACCACTTGTTGAGACCGTTTGGCGTTTTCCAGAAATCGCCAAGCCCTCTTCATCTTTAAAAATCTCAATCGCTTTGGCTAAGTTGTCAAGATTATCAAGCGGTTCACCCATCCCCATGTAGACGATATTGAGACGACGATGGGCGGCAAGGTCATTGTCAATTTTTACCGCTAAAACCTGCGCCACAATCTCGCCCGCACTCAAGTCACGTGTAAAACCGCCCTTTGCCGTCAAACAGAAGGTGCAGCCGACTTTACAACCCACTTGCGTTGAAACACAGACGGTATATTTTGCCCCATGCTCCACGCCATCATCATCAGTGTACGCCTCTTTCATACGAAGCAGTACCGTCTCCATGGTTTTGCCATCATCAAGTTCAAAAAGATACTTGATCGTACCGTCACTCGCCTCTTCTTTTTTCAAGATTTTTAGCGGCATAAGCGAATAATTTTCAGAAAGTTCTTCACGCATCGCTTTTGGTAGATTTTTCATCGCATCAAAACTCTTAACGTACTGATGATAGATCCATCCAAAAATCTGTTTCGCACGAAAAGCGGGCTTTACATGTAAGGCCAACTCCGATTTCGTGAAATCTAAAATCGTCGCTTTCATGAGGTCAACTCTGTGATGCGATTCTTTACATGTAAGCTCAGTTTTGCTTTGGCGGCTTCGTGATTTTTCAAAAAGTCTTCATGGGCATGTTCATTGCAGTAGTTTGTCACACAAAAAACACCTCCCACAGGAATATCAAACTCTTGGGCAATACGTACCACAGAGAAAAACTCCATATTTTCAATACCAATACCAAACGTCTCATAACGTGAGGCTAACTCCGCGTCGGTAGAGATGTAGTTTGAACAGTTCACGATAAGGTCTTTTTTATCCCCTATCTGCGCGGAAACTACGTTGTCTATTGGGGTATAGGCCTTGTTTTGTAAAAAGGCTAGCTCGATGTTAGAAGCTGTTTTAGATTCGACAATATCAAAAATATTTTTCGTGCCATAACTTCCCGCTGTTCCGACAAAAAGAATAAACTCTGGTTTATCAAAAAGGCAGAGACGTGTCATATTCATC
>JAYEGP010000093.1:0-4183 GCA_034659135.1 Campylobacterota bacterium | reverse complement strand
CAGAATTACAAAAAAATAAGTATTTTTAAAAATCTAAGCGAAACGGTTCATATCGTAAAAAAAGTAAAGAAATTTTAGCAACAGTGTTACCAAAATCGCAGATAGAAAAAGAGAGTATTGCAGAGTGCTTGGGAGGAATATTTCAAAACTATAAGCCTGATAAATCTTATGATAGTTTTGAGGCAATGAAAAAAGAAGCTTTTGATGACGAGATGAGAGAAAAATATGGCGCGTAGAATTCTTTTAGATGCCAATGTACTTATTCGATTTCTGGTGCGAGATGATGAAGTTTTATATCAAAAAAGTTATGAAATCCTCAAAGAGGTAGAAGATGGGAAGGTTGAAACCTTATTGTTAGATGTCATTCTGGCAGAAGTTATTTATGTTCTAAAATGAATTTACAAGGTAAAAAAAATTCAAATTTCAAATGCACTTAAAAAGATACTTTTGCAAGAACACTTTTACACAGACAATAAATTAGTGACTTTTGAAGCTCTAGATATTTATGCTAATAAAAATATTGACTTTGCAGATGCTATGTTATGTACGAAAAAGAATTTAGAAGGCTTTGAAATTGTTAGTTTTGATAAAGATATGAGAAAATGTTAATCACTTCCAAGAGTATTTTGAAGATTTTTTTCTCCTTAGCTATAGTTATCATTTGACAAAACAGTAGTATTTACATATAATAAATCTAATATATAAAAGGATTTTCTATGCTAAGTATTGGAATTGGTGAAATACAAAAAAATAGCTCTATCTTTTCAAATTTAACAGAGGCTATACAGATAGTAGATAAGAGAAAAAAACAAGTTTTAGCAATGGTTTATCCTATTCAAAATCAAAGTGTTGTAGATAATTTAGCTGGAAAATACAGAGATAAAGTAACTTCAAACCATCAAAATATACAAGAGATAAAAAAAACTGCAATGATGAGCGCAATGGAAGAAAAATATGGTTTATCTTCTTGATACAAATATCATTATAAGATTTTTAGTTGGCGATCATAAAGAGCATTTAGCTAAAAGCGTGGAGATATTTAAAGAGATAGAAAAAGCAAAACTTCAAGTAGAGATTCTTGAAGGTGTTTTAATGGAAGCATTCTTTGTACTTACAAAATTTTATAAATTCCCCAAGAACGATGTCATTAATGACCTTAAAACAATACTCACTCTCAACGGGGTCATCAATACCAATAAAACAATTTTGTATGAAACTCTTAATATTATTGAAAATAGAAACATAGATTTTGTGGATGCCCTGATATGTGCAAAAAGTAAGCTTCAGGGTTTTGGTAAACTTAGCTTTGATGAGGATTTAAAGACGTGCTGATAAAAGCTTGCAAAAATATCCGAAAAGGCTTAGGATATTATCAAAAGCGGTGCCCAGGTAGATATTCGAGAATATTCTCTCGATGCTGCATAGCTGTTACAGTGCTTATGTTATCTCTTTCATCTATATAGGACTTTGAGTTTCCGACACCATAGGCGGCCAGCCGTAAAGCTTTGGCCACACGGTTTGCACTTGAGAATAGGGGTCGAGTCACAAATTTAAAATCATGGAAGTACTATTATTGCTTAAATAATAAGGCTAAAAAAAGGAAGGTGAAAAATATAAATTTTTTAGTTGGTTGCTAACGTTCTCATTAACAACCCTTACATGTAACTTTCTTCTCAGCCTCAATATACTGGCTTCTTGTACCATAATTTTTTATTACGTTAAAGGCGATTTTTGGAAATCATATACAGGCTCCACGCTGTTGAACGAATGTTCGAGTGTGACATTATCCTTCTTTTTTGAATCTCTTACTTGAAACACCTTTTTTTATGTTGCTTTTTAGCCTTACATGTAAGCAATGGCAGAATGTGAGTTTTGCGAAGCTTATACTGATGTCCTCGACCCCTAAACCTAAACTAAATATAGAGTTTGTTTTCACAGTCACAGTCGCAGATAGAAAGGATTGTTTGAGTTCTAAACTCTTGGATTTATTAATTTTTCAGGAGTGACTATGTATCATTCCAAAAATTACTTTGGAGATGAAATGAAACAAAAAAAAATATTTAAAAGTGTGATAGTGTCATCGTTATCAATTGTACTTACAGGCGTGATAACGGGTTGTGATAGTAGTAGCTCAACAGGTACCAATAATATCGTTGTTCAAGATGCATCAGATTATGCAACACGTTCAAGTGCAGATTTTAATCAAAACAGTTATGGTCTTATCTCAGCTACGAAAGCGGCAAAGATGATTACGGATTGGGAAAACAACAAACCCGAAGGTAAACGTAAACTGATTATTATGCAAGTGGGAAATATTTACGGATTTGAAGGAACACACCAAGAGCCAAATCCAGTCGATGGTTCAATGATGGATATGCCAAATGGTTACATTAAATCAGATGCAGATAAAAACGTGTATGTATTTGATAGAACAGCAGGGTGTACATCTGCTACTGTAGAAGAGTCACGGGGTGATGGTGTCTCTGCTATTCCAAAACCTGTATTTACCATCGAAGAGATGGATATGGCGTTTAGCACTTACGGAATAGATCCAAATCAGGATGTACTTATGTTGGTACTTGCTGAAGGAAGTGGAAGCTACATGGCGGGAGCAGCTAGAATGTGGTACACAATGACATACTGGGGATTTCCACAAGAGGGTATCATGATGCTTAATGGTCAAGCATCCAACGTTCTTAATCCTGATGTCAATTCTGAGATTGCTGCACTCGGTATTACACATGATGATCTTTTCACGGCTGAACCGTCTCAATACCCAATGATGCTAGGACAAACACTTGTTAAAGGTGAAGATTGGGACTCTGTCAGTAATATTAAGCGTGATGGTACGTATCTTCAAGCTACTATGGAAGATATGATGGATTTAGTAACTGCTAATACAGGGACTGACCTAATCCTCGATGCACGTTCTGATGCAGAGTATGAGGGGAGTAAAAAGGCTAAAACTGAGTATACAACATGTGGTGAAAGTAAAGATCAGCAGTGTTATACGGCATTTGACGGCCACATAAAAGGTGCGGTGAATCTCTACTATACAGATGTTGTTAAGACAGACGATGCCAGTGAAGATATTAATGGCGATGGTGAAATTGATGCCAAAGATGCAACATATTCGTGGAAGTCTTTAGAGGCTTTGGATAATATTTTTGCCAATGCTGGTTACGATGCAGGTGATACGGTTTATACTTATTGTAGAACCGGTACAAAGGCCTCTTTACTAACATTTACATCGGCTGCAGTTCTTGGGTATCCGACACGAATGTATGACGGCTCTTGGATTCAGTGGGGTAAAATGGCTAATACCACAGACACGAATGCTAATGAGTTGCTTCCCTCAGACAGCCGATGGTTGACTGTTGATTACTCTGAAAGTGTCATTATGCAGCCAGACAATACCGTAGTAAGTCCTATAACACAAGCATTTTTTAACGCATACGCTGAGAATACAAATGCAATGATTGATGAAGATAAAGCGGCTAAATAGTCCTATCTGAATTAATACTTCTTCTTTAATGGCCTTCGGGCCATCTCTAAAATTATTATACAAACTAATAGTGGTAGTACTACTACTATTGCTTACATGTAAGGCTTTTTACGCCGCCGCATGTAGCACGGTTTGTTGCTATGCTATAATGATGCCATGTTTAATAAAAGTGAGATTTTAGAGTATTTGGCATCGATCAAAACAGCACTTCAACACGAAGGGATTGCGCAGATCGGTCTTTTTGGCAGTTTTGCCCGCAATGAGGGAGATTTGGGAAGTGATATCGATATTGTTATTGAAACAAGTCCTGAGTTTGTCAAAGCACATCCGGCTTATGAAGCTCTTGCCTATCTTGAAGCGTTGCGTGAGAAGATTTCAAATCGGTTCGGCGGTTTTCGTGTTGATATCTGCGATCGTAGCGGACTTGATGATGCTTTAAAAGAGAAAATTTTAAAAGATGCCTGTTATGTATGAAGCAGATGATTGCAGAAGTATTGAAACCATCATCCGCGATAAATTGCCTGAGCTTTTAAAGCAGACAAAAGTTGTTTTAGAGAGATGCCGTTAATATTATGGAGTCTCAAACCTCTTCCCCCTCAACAATAGCCCACTCGGAAAAAGGCATCATCTTCACCGTAACAAAAGGGTGATGCAGACTTCCTTCAGAACCTACGGTAA
>JAYEGP010000092.1:0-18886 GCA_034659135.1 Campylobacterota bacterium | reverse complement strand
TAAAGTGTTTAATAATTTGAATGTTACCAAAAGTAATTTAAGATAGCGTAATTAATCGCATAAATATAATAAATATTAAAGTATAGTGCAAACTTTGATGTATCTAGTCTATTAAAATTATTTATAAGGCATTCAAGTGTTTCAAATAGTAATAGGTGATAATTTTGTGACACGGATTAAGATGCTTATTAGAGATATAAATTTATAATAGTCCGTCAATTATACAATCTTAACTGCTTTATAACACATTAGTTTAAAATGTTATAAGTTGTTGATTAATAATATTGTAATTAGGTTATTAAACTTGAAAGGAACGCTAATGAATAGTTTGCTTAAGAAGCTTGCTGTAGTTGTAACACTATCAGTGGCAGTGATAGCGAGTGAGGGATATAAGGATAATGATATCTTAATATCACCTGAAGATGCTATCAAATTGATAGGAGATCCAAATGTAATGTTTGTATCTGGAGATAGTGGAGATATTTATAAATTGGGGCATATTAAGGGCTCCGTAGAGATGTATGCTCACCATTTGCAACATTCAGACATTGCAGGAAATGCGCACTGTACACCACTGTTTCGATGTTTAGATGATGCTGAACATTATATAGGAAGCAAAGGGATTACTAATGATATGATGATCATCGCCTATGATGATTTTAAGGGTCCAAATGCAACAGGTGTTTATTTCTTTTTCAAAAGTTACGGACATAAGAATATAAAAGTTCTTAATGGCGGACGTGCTGGAATCATGGCTTTAGATCCAGCCCAAAAAGAGTACGATGCTGTTAATAAAAAGTTAAAAGCTGAGAAAAAAGTCGCAAAAAAAGCGAAGAAAAAACTCAAAAAAGCTAAAAAAGGCGAGATTGAGTTAACAAAAGCGCAAAGTGACGAGCTAAAAGCTGTTATGAAAGCAAGTAAAGCAAAACAGAAAGTCATAAAAGCAGAACTTGATGGTATCGCTAAAAACCTTTTAGTTGTTAAGGGCGATGAGCATACTACTGCGAAAAAATATCATATTAATAAAGATGATCTTGACTTTTCATATATTGCAGGTAAAGAAGAGTTGAAGCATGCTATGGAAGATATCCTGAAAAATGGAAAAGATTCAAAATATGTTATCATAGATACTCGTGGTATGTCGGAGATTATCGGTGAGCGTAAAATGGATAATGTAGCACGTGGCGGACATATTCCAGGTTCAACACTCTTAGAGTGGAAAAAGATTTCAGATCTTGAGAACAGACGTTCATTTAAAGATGCCGATCAACTACAAGCTGTTTTTGATCACTATGACATTACTCCTGATAAAACAATATATGCATACTGTCAAGTAGGAGCGGGACGTAGTACAGAGATTATTACAGCACTAAAACTACTTGGTTATAAGAATGTAAAATCATATTCTGGTAGCTGGAATCAGTGGGGTAATGATATGAACTTACCAATTAAGAGATAAGAGAGGAGATTGAAATATGACTAAAATGATGAATACTAAACGTAGAAATTTCCTTAAAGTTTCGGGAATGACTGCTGCGTTGGTTGCCTCTCAAGGCAGTCTTTTCGCAAAGACAGAAGTGACTTCTGTTGAAAACGGAAAAGATAATTATCCAAATGTTAATTACACTGAAGAGATGTATCGTAATGAATTTGCATTTACTTACGGTGTCAAAGAAGAGCATGGTTTTGCATATCACTGTGTTAACTGTCAAGGTAACTGTGCCTGGGAAGTATGGTCACATAATGGTGTAATCACACGTGAAAACCAATCAGCACGCTACCCAATTATTAATGCTAAGATTCCTGACTTTAACCCTCGTGGTTGTAACAAAGGGGTTCAACATTCACAGGTAATGTATCAAAAAGATCGTATTCTTTACCCAATGATTCGTGCTGGTGAGCGTGGTGAAGGTAAATGGAAGCGTGCATCATGGGATGAAGCAGCAGAGAAAATCTGTCAAAACATCTTTGATACGCTTTCTGATCCAGAGCGTGGTCCAGATAAATTGATGGTACATGCAGGTACGGGTCTTCTTACTGAAGGTCGTCGTGGTTCCGTGTTACGTTTCTCTACACAGCTTGGTGCAAACCGTATCTATCCATCATCATACTTAGGAGATATGTTCTCTGGTGCTGCTATCGCTTATGGTGAAGGTAACCTTGGCTGTACGTGGGATTTCATGTATAACGTTGATACTGCTGTTATGTGGGGTGGTAATCCATCAGTGTCACGTATTCCTGATGCTCACTTTGTATGGGAAGGCAAATATAACGGTGCTAAGATCATCGTTATTACTCCTGAGTTTAATGCAACAGCGAAATCAGCTGATCTTTGGATTCCAATTAAAGCGGGGTCAGATAATACTTTAGCGATGAGTGTTATTAGTGTTATTCTTGATGAAAAACTTTATAAGCCTGAATTTATGAAGTCATTTACTGACCTGGCATTTTTGGTAGATACTAAAACTCAAAAAATGATTCGTCGTAATGATTTAGAACATACAGAAAACAGAGAAGATCATCACAAATGGGATGAACAGTTTTACTGTATGAATGAAAAATCAGGCACACCATTCTTGATGCCAGGAACAGAAGGTAGTGATAACCGTACTTTACGTCTTCCTGATAATGTGACACCAACACTCGAAGGGACGTGGACTATTAAAGATATCCATGGCCATGAGCGTGAAGTTACCACTGTTTTTGAACAACTTAAAAAATCTGCTGCGCAGTTCTCTCCAGAGGCGACTAAAGATGAGACAGGTGTTCATCCTGATACGGTACGTCAATTGGCTCGTGATATTGCGATTCCAAAAGTTGTTGAAATTACAACAGGATTCTCACTCAATAAATACTTCAACGGTATGATGACAATATGGAACGTTGCTTCAATCTGTGGTCTTACAGGACGCATGGGACCATACGGTGGAATTAACACTGAAAATGAGTTCCAACTCTCTGGTCTTGGGGCACTATCAGGCTTCAGTGGTAAATATGCTCCGCGTTTTGGTTCAGGGTTCGTTGGTGAATTTATGAATGGTAACGGTATGGAGACATTCAAGCAGTATTTCAATGATGAAGATGTCAAACGTGCTCAAAATGGTATGAGTAAAGATGAATATATCACGGTTGTTGAAGAGTTACTTAAGCGTGGTGAAAATGGTGGGGATAACCTGACTGCAGAACATGGAAATGTTGTGAAGCCTTGGTGGTTACCGACAACGGCACTTATCGTTGCTGACTCGACATTCCGTCGTAATAAAGCAAGTATCTATCGTAATGAGTTCTTGAAACGTATGGATTTCTGGGCTTATGTTGATTACCGTATGAGTGAAGCTGCACAATATGCTGATGTTTTACTTCCAGCAAAATCTCACTATGAGGTTTACGATCTTCGTACATCTCCAGGCTATCACCGTTTTACGAACTTGGCACAACCTGTTGCTAATATTAAAAATGTAGGTGAAGCTAAAGATGAGTGGACGATGTTCACATTCTTGGCTAAGAAACTTGAAGAGATCGCAAATCGTCCTGAAAATATAGCAAAAGCGAAAATCAAAGATGACACGCGTTATGCTAAACCAGGTTTTCACGACCTAACGATTTTCCATAAAGAGTATACCAACACGGATGAGGAATCTGAAGGTGAAGGTGAAGTCTACTTGGGTACTGATAAAATGGCAGTTGAGGCAGCACTTGAAAAGTGTAAGCAGTATGAGCCATGGACGATGGAAAAAATGTACAAAGTAGGTGGTTTCTTACTGATCAATGAAAAAGCGGCACAAACATCACCACTGTACTCAGATAAGCCATATAACTCAAATGAGAATCACCTCTTTAAGTTTGAGCCATTGCATACTATGTCAGGTCGACAAACCTTCTATGTAGATCATGAGATGTACATCAGAATGGGCGCGGCTACCAATACAGGTATGAAAGGGATTCGTCCTGAGCGTAAAGAGTATCCGTATGTATTGATGACACCACACGCGCGTTGGTCAATTCACTCAAACTATAAAACATCTCGTACGCTATTGCGTTTACAACGTGGTGTTCCAGCGATTCAGATCAATCGTGTTGTTGCTGAACAAAAAGGGATTAAAGATGCGGATACTATTCGAATCTTTAATAATCTTGGTGAGTTCTATGCTATGGCAAAACTCAGCTCTTCAGCACCTGCAGATGGTCTTGTAATGGAACACGGTTGGGAACCTTACATGTACAAATTTAATAAAGGTCATAATGAGGTTGTTCCTACAGCTCTTAACCTTTTAGAACTCGCAGACGGATGGGGTCACCTTAAATTTGGTGGTCTTTGGGACGGTAATCAGTACGCATATGATGGCGCCGTTAACTATGAAAAAGCAAACGTTTAAGGAGCATAGATGTCAAAAAGACAATTAGCAATGGTAATGGACCTGAACAAATGTATCGGGTGCCAAACATGTACTGTAGCATGTAAAACTCAATGGACTAACAGAAATGGTCGTGAGTATATGTATTGGAATAACGTTGAGACGTATCCAGGTGCAGGTTATCCTAAAAACTGGATGGAGTTAGGTGGTGGTTTTGACGCTGCTGGCGATCTTCAACCGGGAGTTATTCCAAACCTAGAAGCAGATTACGGTGTGCCTTGGGATTATAACTATGATGAGTTAGCTTCTCAAGACTCAACTAACCCTACAGCAACTCCAGGTTTTTCTCCAAATGTAGAACCAACATGGGGACCAAACTGGGATGAAGATGAAGGTGCGGGTGCATTTCCACAAGATAACTACTTCTTTTACTTGCCACGTATTTGTAATCACTGTACTAATCCGGGTTGTTTAAGTGCCTGTCCTCGCGATGCGATTTTTAAACGAGAAGAAGATGGTGTTGTATTAGTTGACTTGGATCGTTGTCAAGGCTACCGTTACTGTATCGCAGGGTGTCCTTACAAAAAAATCTATTTCAATCCAAAAATCTCAAAATCTGAGAAATGTATTTTATGTTTTCCACGTATTGAGCAGGGATTACCACCAGCGTGTGCACAGCAGTGTGTTGGTCGTATCCGTTTTGTTGGTTTCTTGGATGATGAAGAGTCTCAGATTTATAAATTGGTACACAAATATAAGGTAGCTATCGGACTACGTCCAGACTATGGTACGCAACCCAATGTTTATTATGTTCCTCCAACCGAATCACCAGCTAAGTTTGATGCTGAAGGTAAGATTATCGAAGGTTCAACGCGTTTACCAATTGAAGAGCTTGAAAAACTTTTTGGTGATGATGTTCATGAAGCGATAAAAACACTTAAAGTTGAGATGAAAAAACGTAAAGAGACAGGCGAGAGTGAATTGATGGATATCTTAATTGCATACCAACACTCTGATATGTTCCGTCTTGATAATAACTACTACCAAGACGTTGCGAAACAAAAAGGTGGTAAGTTGGCTCCACCAGTGGATCAGCGTTATGTAGCCGGAAAACATACTAAGAGCGGTCATACGATGCACTTAATGCAAGGCGGCGATTTCTCAGGAGGACACCACTAATGAAAAAGTTAACTACTTCTCTTATAGCAGCAGCATTGGCTGCTGGTTCACTAATGGCAAACTCAGTGGCAGATATTAAAGCTAAAAAAGTTGATGCTGACCTTAGCCGTGTCTCCTATAGTGATACGGTTTGGGAGGGAGCTAAGTTTTCAAATGTAACGCTCTATCCACAAACTACTATTAAGTTCAATGATAAAACTGCCAATGCTTTAAATGCAGATAATGGTGCTAAAGTTGCATCAATTGCAGCCGTATATAATGGCAAGAATATCGCATTTATGGTGAAATGGCCTGATGGTACCATGAATATTCAACACGGTCATAAAACTGACTCGTATGCAGATGGCTTTGCAGTGCAATTTGCTGCTGGAGAGTTGAAAGCGACAGAGCTTCCATATATTGGTATGGGTTCTGAAGGTCGTCCGGTTGTTGTTCATCTTCAAAAAGCTGTTAAAGGTTTTTATGAGCCAAATGGCAAAGGCAATGTTGAATACCAAGTCAATCCAAATCAAACGAATCTTTTTGATGAAGATTTAGCAGCCTTTAATAAAAAAGTTAAAGCTATCGGTAGCAATGACTATGAGCGTACTTACCTTAGTGAAGGTTTCCGTTCAATGACCGAGATCAAAGATGGCTCTAACGCATCGTATTCACGTCTTGGTTATAAAGATGGGAGCTGGATGGGTACGGTTAGCCGTTCCATGAAAGATGACTATGTAAACTTGAATCAAGCTGCAATTCCTGTTGCATTTGCCGTATGGGATGGTGCTAAAGATGGACGTGATGGTCTTAAAAACTTAAGTTCATGGGTCTCTGTTGAACTTGAAGGCAATGGCAATGGATCTGAACTTATTGATGTGATCAGTACTGATGCTGATGGTGACGCTGCTGCGGGTAAAGAAGCGGTAGCTATGAATGGTTGTACAGGGTGTCATCAAGTTGAAGCGACAGATGCACCAAGCTTCATGGGACCATCTTTAGCTAACATCGGTGGATACTCTACTGCAGGTTATCTTGTTGAGTCACTCTTAAAACCATCTGCGGTTGTTGTACCAGGTTATAATCGTAATGCGCACAGCAACTATATGTGGTATACTGAGGAGAATGGCAAGCGTACGTCTACTATGACAGATTACTCTTGGCTAGATGCAGATTCACTTAAAAATATTGTGACCTATCTGCAAACTCTTAAATCGGAGGTGAAATAATGAAAAAAGTTGCACTAGTTACTATAGCTTTGGCTATGACTCTTTTCGCCAATGAAGGTGGATTTGAAAAATCTGGTTTCTTAACAACACAAGCGTGTGCTGATCAAGGTGCTTTTACAGACTGTTATCTTGAAAATTACTTTTGTGGAAGTGACGGCTGTTTCTTAACTTCAGAATCAGGCGTTAATGAAAATACACCACTTGTACTTTACTCACATGATGATGGTATTACTTACAAGCTAACATCATCGTCAACATTACGTCATGATATGGATCACGGTATCAATCGCAACGCAGTAACGGTTGTTGGTGAGTTTGATGCCAGTACGAATACTATAGCAGTACAGGAATTTAAAGCTCCACCCCCACCGAAAAAGTCATTTTTCAAGGGCTGTTTATAAGATAAATAGAGTCATTGGCTCTATTTATTAATCTTTCTCTCTTCGTATTTAGATATTATTCTTCAATTATTTTATCTGTTTTTTAAAGGTTTTTTTATGGATCACGACTATAGAGTCTATATCTATGCATTTTTATCTCGTGTTATGAGTGATACACTAGACATGCGTTTTATTCAAGATTTACGGGAAAATCGTGATTTTTTAGAAGTCATTGGTGATGCATCAGTCGAGTGGTTTGATAGTGTTGAGGATCAGACACTTTTTAATGAACTTAATAGTGACTTTAGTTCAATGTTTATCATTAATACCCAACCTGTTGAGTCTTTTATTCTTGATGCTAAAAATGAGACATTAGTAGGATTGCAAAATCCTGCTATGGCATTTTATTTTCAGCATGGTTTTGAAGTCAATATGGACCAGACATCCATTATGGCGCCAGATCACCTCTCTATAGAGTTTGCATTTATGCAGACCTTAATCTACAGAAATGAGATAGCTCCTCAACTAGAGTTTCTTGAGCAACACTTAATCCGTTGGGTTATTCCCTATATGTTTGGCATGCAATCAATGGCCATGACACCTTTTTATAAAGATTTGTGCACGTTTATTATTGAATTTTTAACGAGTGATTATGCTTACTTAAAAGAAGAGACCCATGGCAGTAAATAGTTTCATACAAAATAGTAATCTCTTTAGTTATTCAGGTACAAATTGTGTGCGTAATGATTATTTTCATAACAGTTGTCAGATCTGTGTTGATATCTGTCCAGAAAATGCTTTTCATATCATACGAAATAAATTAACACTTTATGAGAATGAGTGTATTGAATGTGCTGCGTGTATGGGTTCATGCCCAACAGAAGCCCTACAGCTAAAAAGTTTTGATCCTAATACATTTGTTGCTTCTGTAGCAGAAGAGGAGCATGTGAGTCTCTCATGTAAGAAAAACACACCATGTTTGGGTGTATTTGATCAGCATCATCTCATTACAATGGCTTTAGAGGGAGAACTCAGTTGTGATCTGTCACATTGTGAAGGGTGTCATCTGAATGCTGAAGGTAAAGTAGAAGCTTTTATACGTTCAAATATTAATAAGACGAATCTCTTTTTTGAGAAAGCTGGTATTGAATATGAAGTGAGTGTCATTGAAGAGAAAGAAGAAGAGAATGAGCGACGTGCTCTGTTTCGAACGGCGATTGAAAAAGCTAAAGAGAGTGTAAGCGATGAGGTAGCTCTAGCCTCAATGACACAAGAGCATCAAGTAAGCAGTGACTCTAACGAACCACTAAAATATATTCAACTCAAAGCTGTGATTAAAAAGCATTTAAGCCGATTTAGTACAACGAAATTTGATACCCCTAGTGACCTTTTCTTTGAGAAAACAATAGAGTTTGAAGCTTGTACTAATTGTGGTGACTGCATACAGTTCTGCCCTACTGATGCTTTGAGTGCAACTTCAGATAAACAAGGAATTTTATTAACGGCAGGACACTGCATCGGCTGTGGAATCTGTGATCATATCTGTAAGACAGATGCGATATCTACAAAGAGTGAATATGACTTGGTGACTATAGTGTATGAGCGTACACACCAGTTAGTGCATTATGAGATGGTGATGTGTCATGAATGTCGGTGTCCCTATCCGTATCGAGGTGGTGATCCGATTTGTGATCGTTGTAAAGATTTTAAAGATAATTTCACTTCGATGTTTACCTTAGCTAAAGACTTATAGCCTTACATGTAAGATTATAAGACTAAGGAATCAAAATTAAATAAAACATAAATCTTAGCGTACTCTTTTAGCCCTAGTCAAACGATTTTAATCGTCGCGTAGCTAAGGCTATGCTCCTCATAAAATAGTGTGACTAGAACTAAAATAGCAATCCCTAAGATTTACATTTTATTCAATTCTGATTCCTAAGAAGGCTTTTTACTAAAGAAGGATAAAAAGTCTGATAGCATAGAATGCGACCCATCTTCTTTAAGTTCTATGGTTTTAATTCTCTTTGGTCTCTCTTTTTCTTCCATAGTCTCAAGGGGCTGAGGTTCTTCCTCTCCTGATAGTAAGGCATCAAGTTTTAATCGAGCTTTACGTGTATGCTCTGGAATCCAAGAATTACTACGCATACTTAACCCAATATCTTTTCAATTTGACGAATCGCATCTTCATCTTTGAGTCTAAATTTAATCTCAATACGACGTGAAGCATCTTTGTCTTCAAGCCCATCTTTTAAGATAAGATCATTATAACCGCGTCCTGTTGCACTCAGTCTGTTTTTTAAGTCCTCAGCGTATCTGAAATCTTGAGAGATGAGATACTCAAGAACAACATAGGCGCGTTTTTGAGAGAGTGTCAGGTTATGTAGATAGCTGCCATCAGTGTTGGTATAGCCCACAATATCAATACGATCAAGGTAGGGTGCGATATCTCTATGGCTCATTAAGGTGTCGATATATTCATTAAGTACAATTTTAAGATCTTTCTTGGCTTGCGGGGTTAGTGTCGCACCGTTTTGTTCAAAAAAGACGCCTGAATTAAAACGAATCGAGCCATTTTTTGCATCGATTTTTACCTTGCCACCAACACTCTCTTTAAGTGCACTAATGACTTTAATTCGAATTCCTGTGAGGTGTTTGATCTGCATCTTTGTCAGATCAAGCTGCTCAACAATGCTTTGATGCTGTCTACTTTTTTCTAAGAGTAGGGTGGCCATTTTGCTAAGCTCACTATTTTTTAGAAAAAGCGTCTGTGACTGTGTCTCAATCGTTTCATCTCTTTTTAAAAGTTCGGCCTCACTCGTTTTTAAGAGTGTTGCGATACGTACACTCTCTTCTTGAGTAAGAAGCAGTTGTTTAGAAAGGGTCTCAAGTTCCTGACGGGTTAAATCAAGGTGATTTTCTTGAATCTGAAGTTCACTGCGCGTCATATCTAAGCTTGCCATTGTGCTTAGCAGTGAGGTGTTGAGATCACTGTTAAGCCTACGAAGTTCTTTCTCTCGTTCTTCAAGAGATAGCTCTTTTTTACGCAGCTTATTAATTAAGAATGCAGATTGAATGGCTTCTTGTTCTAACTTAGTCAGTCGTGAAGAGGTCATGGAAAGTTTTTTCTCTTTCTCTTTGAGGCTATCGAGAGAGATATGCAGTTCATGCTGTTTATCGATCAACTCTTGAGATATCGATTTGATGTCTTGTTGCAAGAAGAGAAACTTAATAATAATTGCACCTACAAGCAAGACAAAGATAAATAGCAGTCCTGCCATAAGGTCAGCATAGGAGATCCAGAAGGTATCGTTGTTATCGCCATTTCTACGTCGCATAGCTTAATTAACTTTTATGTTTGAGTGCATTAGCAATATGTGCACCACTTTTGGTGATCTCTAAAGCGACTTGTGAGAGCCGTTCAATAACATGAGAGACCTCTCTATCGATGAGTTCAAATCCTTCTTGCATCTGTTGATTGTAGCTGTTGTCTTGACGTGACTGTTCCTCTTTTAGCGCTTGAGTAAAGTTGATTAGTTTTTGAGTACTTTGATGCATTATCGCCGTGTACTCATTGAGTGATTCTACTGTGTGCTCAATATTAAAGGTATCAAACTTACTTAAAATATTGACATTCATATCAGCAATACTCTGGCTTGTTGTGGAGACTTGTTCTTGCAAGCTTAAGATGTTTTCAAAGCGTCGATGCAGTTCTGCTTGTTCAGAGCTTTGTCGTGTCATCTCAAAAGAGAGTGTCTCAATCTGCGTCTGCATCTCTTTTTGTAGATTTTGCTGTGCGAGCATAGTGTTAGCACTTTCTGTGAGTTGACGGATATTATTTTCTACATGGATATGGACATCTTTACTAAAGTTAGTCACATCACGGTTAAGATGGGCATAGGCTTCGTAGATTCCTTTAATCTCATCTTGAATCGAGTTACCTTCAAGTCCAAGAGTATTGAGAATATTTTCAGATGAAGTATTGAGTTGTTGACGCTGTTTGAATTCGGCGACTTTAAGATCATCTTGTGACCAGAGCTTATCTTGCGTCTCATTTTTGATCGCTAAAAGCATCTTATCAAAACGGCTTAATCCTGATTTTTCAAAAAAAATCCACCAAAGCGAGAGAAAAATACCAAAAATTGAAGCGTAAAAAGCGGTTCCCACGCCACCGAGAAGTTTGGAGATCTCCTCTTCGAGTGCTTGAGACGTTTCAACTGAAAAATCGGGCATTGAGATAGCGATGGAGACAAAGGTTCCTAAAATACCCAGCGTAGGGAAGATACCTGCTGCCACACCCGCAAAGTGATCATTACGCAATCGCTGTTCAAAATTCTCAAAGAGTGGATCGACAGAACCTATGGATTTTTTTACGCCTTCAAATTCCCACTGGTGTGATTGTAGATAGGTGTTGATCTCTTCTTGAAGTTCTTTGAGACTTTTTTTAGCCTTACATGTAATGTAAAAAGCGTTATGAAAGACAAAAGGTACAAAGATAAGATAGATAAGCACAACAATAATAACCGTATGCCATTGTGAGCTTAGCGGAGCTAATCCAAATTTAGATAAAACAACCAGTGCTACAAAAAGTGTAGGCACAAGCAGTATTCGGCCTAAGCCACTAGAGCATTTAATAGGTTTTTCAAGTGCGCTCATACAAGCTCCTTATTTGGTATCGATTTTTTCTTTTGCGGTTTGAATAGCACTGTTCATGGCCGTTTTCGCTGAACTCCACGCACTCACACCCATACGTTTTGCTTCTTTAGCAGTTTTGGAGTTAAGGACTTTTGAACTGCTTGTCACAAAACGCTCACGCATCATATCGATAGTTTCACGAGAGAGCTCTACAAGCTCTTGCATGTCATAGTGAATCTCTTTGGTGATTTTAGCTAGGGTCTGTGAACAGCTCTTAGTTGTCTCTAGTGAGCTCTCTTGAATGACTTGCGTAAAGAGAAGATCGACTTTAAGCGGTTCCCCTTCATTTTCAAAAAGTTGCACCTTAGCTTCTTCAGGCATATAGATAAGCTGTTTTTTGAAACGTCTGAGTGAACGTATCAGCCCAGAACGAATACCACGCAGTGTTCCGCGTAAAATCTCTTCGGAGTGTGATGGTGAGGCTTCAGCCATATCGATAGCCGTATGTAAGATTGTTGAGATGACCTTACGAATACGAATCGAGCCTAAAGCTCCTTCACTAAGAGTCTCATAAGTGATCTCTTTAGTAAATTCACGTATGGTCTCTTCCATATCATGAGCTTTTTCAAGGGTCGTGATAATGGCAGATTCCACCATCTCTTCAAGCATATCAAAGAGGTCAAGAGACTGTAGTTTGACTTGGTGAACCCGTGCTTTGAGCTCTTGTGAACTGTCATCAAAATTAGATTCAATAGCATCAAAGACCTGATACTTTGAGTCTTGAAGGGCCTCACGTTTACGCTCAATCTGACGTTCAATACGCTCTTTTTGAGCCAGGAGTTCTTGAAGGTCATCATGTAGTATTGTTGTCTCTTGGGCAATCACAGTATTCGCAATTATCTTAAGTTCTGCTAGATTTAGATCCTCTTTTTTAACGCTCCACTCATCTTGTATGTGCTCAACAAGTCCTTGCATACGGGCATCGAGTGTCTCTTGTGCACTGTTTTTATAGCTATCGATAACATCACGTTCAAATTTTTGAATTTCCATTTTTAGACTCCTTATAAGACCATTTTAATATGTTGATGCGCTTTAAGCGCTTCGTAGATAAAGTTTCGTTCCTCTTCATTATGGACGAGAAGATCGAGATTCATGCTGGTGTATTTACCTGTTTTGGATTGCTTTGAGTCTTCGATTGTATGCTCTTTTTCAGAGATAACGTCACAGACCGCTTCAATCATAAGCTCTTTGGCTTCACCAACAATTTTATAACGCCACTGACAAGGGTACTCCAGTTCGAGTTTAGGCTGATCGCCACTACCGTCTAAAATCACCGCTTTTGCCTCCTGATTTGGATTCGAGTTGAACATTACGAATAATCATCCCTTTATCGATCGCTTTAACCATGTCATATATGGTTAAGAGTCCGATACTTGTACCGGTCAGTGCTTCCATCTCAACACCGGTTTGACCTGTGAGTTTCGCTGTTGTGGTGAGTTTAAAACCAGGGAGCTGTGCAAGTTCTTCAATATCACAGTTAATTCCGCTGAGGTTAAGAGGATGACACATAGGAATGAGTTCACTTGTCTTTTTAGTACCCATAATCGCAGCAATAACAGCAGTTTGAATCACAGGGCCTTTTTTTGTTTTTTCAGTGACAATCGCATCATAAGCATCTTGGCTCATCTCTATAATACCACTGGCAATGGCGGTGCGAGTTGTCTGCTCTTTATCGGAGACATCGACCATTTTTGGACGGTCTTTTTCATCTAAATGGGTTAAGTTCATAGCTACTCTTATTTTTTTAATTCTATTATAGCAGATTGTTACCTGCTAAGGGTTCACTGCTATCTATTTTTGGTCTTAAAACTGTTTTAAAGCCTCTTGATACTCATGTGGATGATTGAGGTTTGTAAAAGGTGTTTCATTCTCAAAGAAGAGATATTTAGTCTTACTCTTTGCAAGTAGTTTTCCAAGACGGTGATCGTCATGATCAAGCATCTCTTGAAATCTTACATGTAAGCTAGAGTGATAAATACCACACATGGGATGACTCCCCGTTTCTGTTTTACAAATCACTGCATCAAGATCATCACTGTCGGCGTCAATCAAAGCTTGAATAACCTTCTCATCCACAAAAGGGCTATCTACACTTAAGACAAAGACTCTCTTTACATGTAAGGCCTTAAACATTGCTACAAAACCTGCTGTTGGCGCAAAGGTTTGTGCCTCTTTTGAATCTTCAATCACCTTACATGTAAAGTCAAACTTATCAGCTGATTTTGCTGAGATGCTGACCTCTTTGAAAAGTTTTTTCATACGTCTGTATTGATACTCACTTAGGGTCTTATAGCCTCCAAAGGGCAGAAGGGATTTATCTTCACCCATTCGAGAACTTTTACCTCCAGCAAAGATGACACAGGGTAGTTCAAACATTGCTCAAATCCTTATCGTGGTTGTAATTTTTCTAGCATTAGTTTCATCTCAGAGACCTGTGCATTAAGTTGACGTACCTCTTCGCTGAGACGTGTCGCTTCACTCTCTTGCTCTTGCTCTTTTTCACCGCCTTTAATCGTAAATATGGCATCAACGATGAGACCGATGAAAAGATTTACCATGATAAAGGTGACAACAAGAATATAGATCACAAAATAGATCCAGGCGTAAGGAAAGAGCTCCATGACAGGACGTGCAATGCCCATGGACCAGCTCTCTAAGGTCATGATTTGAAAGAGTGTATACATGGAGGCACCAAGGGTTCCAAACCACTCGGGAAAACTCTCGCCAAAAAGCGTAGTTGACATGATGGCAAAGACATAAAAGAAGAGGAGTAAAACCATAGAAACAGAGGCAATCCCTGGAATAACGCCTAAAAGTGCTCCAATAATAACACGCATCTGCGGCACGATAGTGAGGAGTCTAAAGAGTCGTAGAACCCGAAGGGCTCTTAAGATAGAGAGTCCATCATTGGCCGGTATGAGTGAAATCGCAACAACTAAAAAGTCAAAAATACTCCAAGGGTCTTTGAAAAAAGCAGTTTTATAAACTGAGATACGCATCACTATCTCAAGGGTAAAGATGGCGACGATGATCATATCTAAGCTCTCAATGAGCGTGCCATACGAAGCCATGATAGATTTTGAAGTGGCTAAACCCAGTAGTATTCCATTAAAGACGATTAAACCGGTAATAAAGTATTGAAAATATTTGGATGTGATAATTCCAGATAGCATTGTTTCTCCTATGAAAATTATGACGACATCATAAACAGATATTAACTCCAGGTAATGATGCTAATCTCAGCAGAAGAGCCTAAACGCATCGGAGGTCCCCAGAAGCCAATGCCGCTATTGACATAGATGTGACGGTTTTTACCGATGACATGCAAGCCTTTAAGATAAGGCTGTACCATCGTGACCAGATATCCAAAAGGCCAGATCTGTCCACCATGCGTATGACCGCTTAGCATAAGAGAAGGTTCATACGCTCCAAGTTCATGGATATAGCGCGGTTGATGTGCGAGAAGCAGGGTGGGTGCATCTTTGGGAATCTCTTGCATCGCTTTGACTATATCGGGGGCATGCGAGCCGTAACGATGACCAAACACATCATAAACACCGCAGATATAAAAATCATCAAGCTTTACGGAACGGTTTTCTAAAACGTTAATGCCTAGGGTTTTAATGTAGCTGATTGTAGCATCAAGACCGTGAAAGTATTCATGATTACCTATGACATAAAAGGTGCCTAAGCGACTTTTTAAGGCTCCAAGTTCATCAACAGCTTCTTTGAGCGTTTCTATGGGAGCATCCGTTAGATCGCCGGTAATAACGACAAGATCAGGTTTTTGAGCATTAATTTTAGCGACACTCTGTGCGACAAAATCTCTGTCTATTAATCCGCCGATATGCATGTCACTGATCTGTGCAATGGTGATTGGCTTTCTTAATCGATTTTGAGTGACACTTAGAGCTAAGATCTCAGGTGTTTTAGAGCCTTCATAAACGCCTGAGCCTAAGTATCCTGCACCTAAAGAGAGAAAACCAATATCGCTACTGCGCTTAAAAAAAGCGCGTTTTTCTATATCAATGGGAACATTTTTCTGCATTACATGTAAGAGTTCATAAAGGATAATGCTAATAAAGATAACAAACCCCACTCCTATGGAGAGCGAAAGTAGAAAATATAGGCTATTGGATACATCTAAAAAATATCGTGAAGCGAGATAAGCGAGTACACCAAGGTAGTTGAAAATGAGTAAAAGCCCTAAAAGATTTTGTGTTTTAGGCTTTACATGTAAATGTTTAACGATACGGCTGTAGCCAAGGTAGTGAATGGCTAAAAAAAGAAGTGACATCACGAGTGGAAAAAGAATTTTGATTATCACGTGCGATATTCTTTAAGTTGTGTATTAAGATCGCTGGTCATTTGCGAGAGTTTGTTAGCCGCTTCTGAGATCTTATCAACATTTTTGGAATTTTCAGACGAATAGGTATTGACCAATTCAATTTTTTGAATCATTCCTTGTACCGTCTCTGCATTACGGATATAGCCATGAACCATTTCATCAACATTGTGTATGGATTTCTGCATCGAAGAGGCACTATTATCAAGTTCTTCTTGCGTCTCTTGTGTGCTATGGGCAAGATTTTCAATAATGGAGGCATTTTGTGACATCTGTTCACTCGCATCAACAACAGACTGAACAATGACATTGATCGTAGCGTTGATCTCAGCAAGTGATTTTTGAGTACGCTCTGCTAGTTTTCTGACTTCATCGGCAACGACGGCAAAGCCACGGCCATGTTCACCTGCTCGTGCGGCTTCAATGGCGGCATTAAGGGCAAGAAGGTTGGTCTGCTCAGCAATATCTGAGATGACGGTGAGTATCTCTTTGACTTGAGCTGTCTCTTGAGAGAGATGTTGAAGTCTTTGAGAGAGTTCCGTTTCTACGACTGAGCGTTCAGTAACTTCTTGAGAGAGATGTGCTATTTTTTCATTAGTATGTTGAATGACATCTCCGACTTGATTAATCTCATCTTTTGTGCTTTGGGCTTGAGTGACGGCTTGTTCTAAGATACTTTGCAAGGCATGTCCATCATTAGCTAGGGTATGAACAACTTCAGCGGCATCATCGACTTTTTTACCAATCTCTTGAGAACTGTCAGAGAGGCTTAGTGCAATGGTCGCATTCTCTTGTGAGCTGCTCTTGGCATGGGAAACCGTCGCGCGAACCTTAGTGATAAAGCCATTGATACCTTGACTGACACTATAGATCTCATCGCCTTTTGGCACAATGACTTCACGCGTTAAGTCACCTTCACCCTTACTGAGTGCGTGCGTCGCTTCTTCTAAGATATCAAGTTTGCTAAGAACCAGTTTTTGAATCATAGCAATAGCAAATAGGATCATAAAAATCATAATAACAGCAAAGATACCCCAGACGGTACGTTCCATACTGAGGATATCTGCTAGCGCCTCTTCTTCATTGACCTCTACAATAATGGCCCATTGGGTATCGTAAATTTTGATGACATCATAAGCGCTAAATACCTCATTGCCATTGTAGTCTTGCGTGATCCACACATCGTCTTTGCCATTTAGTGCTGCTTTTACCGAGTCACTTTCGACTCTGTAAAGGCCTATTGTTGTCTGCATCTGTTTGATGAGAGGATCTTTTATCTTTGAGATGTTACGCACTTCATTTCGTATCATTAAATCCTTACCCACAAGATAAGATTTTCCTGTTTCACCCAGACCCGCACGCGTATAGTTTCCGTTGAAGTTTATGATCTTATTAATAGATTGGATAGGAAATCTAAAAATAAGTGCCCCTTCCATATCCTCGTCATAATACAGTGGTGTGGATAAAAATGCAGAAGTTTGATGATATGCCGGTGCATAGGGCTTGTAATCACTAAAGGTTACCTTACCCTTTGGTAGTGCTAATGCTTGATTGTAGGCCTGCGCTAGACCAGAGTCTTTGTAGGGACCATTTTTTAAATTTGTGGCGAAGTCTTTGTTCTTATTCACACTATAGACAACATCACCATCGATATTGACAAGATAGATATCTTCAAGTTCAAATTTCTCAAGCAGTTCGCGGTAAGCACGATGCAGCATGGTGTGCTGTTTGGAATACTCATCACCATAATTTTTATTCATCTTTAGCTTCGATTTTTGATCTAAAGTGTTTGGATTATCTACGATGTAAAGATGCTGGGCACAAACAGCGTTATCGCTTTTTGGAAGGTAATCCGCAGCCCTACTCATTTTATTAGCATTGGGAATATTATCATGAATTTTATTTAGGTATTCGTTTTGATAGTGAGTGCTTAAGCCTTGACGCATAGAATCCGCGTTGAATTTTTCTTCTTCACTAAGCACCTCAAAGGCTTCACTTAGATTCCATAGGTCTTCAATCGTCTTAAGATCAGATGAACGCATTAAGATGAGCGACTCTAAGGTGTTGAGAAAATCAATGATATGCTCTTTTTTTGCCTCTTTTACACTCTCTAGTTTTTTAAGACTTGCATGAACAAGAGCGTCATGTGAACGTGATGAGGTAATCAGAATAAGACTCATTCCAAGAACAACTAGCGCTAGAACTGCACCTAATATAATACGAACTTTTATACTTTTAAGATTCATGATAGGCCTTGTTTATGCAATTTTTATATTATTTAACTTTACTATATTTTATCTCAAAATAAGATACATAAATAAAATTATATTATATATATGGAGTAAGGTGGGTTGTTTTTATACGTTAAGCATGATCTTTTTTAGGAGTACTGTTAGCTAGATGTTTACTGTCTCTACTAAAGTTGTAGTAACACTGGAGAGTGATATTTTGAAAAATAGCACTATTCCTAATATTAGCTTAAACAGTGGTGTCTTTACTGTGGAGGGCTTCTAGCACCTCACATTTAGGGTGATCTGAGGATTGCTCTTTTTGCTTTAAAACGGTTGTTTATAAGAAAGTCTTGATTATGGCGCTTGTTAGTGACACTCGCCATATGAGTATGGATGAGACTTCTCTCCATTAATCCAAGTTACCTCAGTACTACAAACAATAAAATTCCGCTTTGGTTATTTGGGTTCTTGGGTGATAAGTAGATAGTTATTA
>JAYEGP010000091.1:0-4202 GCA_034659135.1 Campylobacterota bacterium | reverse complement strand
CATTTCGATACAACTTAAGCCCTGATGCCATCATTCACATGATAGCTGCTGTCAACAATGGTGGTGGAACAATGGCACAGTTTAATTCACCAGAGCTTGGTGGTTCAGGCCAGTGGATGCAAGGTGGTATGACCATGGTAGGCGATATGTTCAACTATGGACTTAAGATGACGGTAGATAACCTTTGCGGAGAAATTTCAAATGCCTTAATCAATACACAAGTTTTTCCTATCATACCCCCTGGAACACCGGGAAGCAATCAATGGTGGCCAGTAGACTTAGGAACTCCCTTTAGCAGTGGCGGCCAAAATAATATTCGTTACGCTGTTTTTCCTCAAAGACTCGCCGTAGAGCTTAATGGTCAAGTGACGGTTTATGATACCTTAGATCACAATATCGGTGGGGTGTCACAGCAACAAGGGGGAGATACTTCTCTCACTTTTTCAAGTCAATATGGAACGGTATCGGTTTCATCACTTCCTATAATTTCTGGTAATACCAACATACAACCTGCTCCACAAACGAATTTTGCAGAGCCAACGTACAATAATATCCCTAATCCAGAGCCTATGGCTCCCGCTATGAATATTTCAAGTGAGTCATCAACTAATGTCATAGAGCTTATCGAAAAGCTATCACAGCTCCATGGCGCCGGTGCCTTAACGGACAGTGAGTTTAACAGTAAAAAAAGTGACCTATTAAGCCGTCTTTAGGCCTTTGCATCTTTTAAGGCCTGCTCTCGCGCCTTATCCTTTTTACTCTTTTTCTTTCCCTTTGTAGGGGCAGGACCTTTCACTTTTTTAGGAGCTTCTCCCATGAGTTCAAAACCCTCAATCTGTTCTCGTTTTAGCTTAATGTTGGAGCGTTTCTCAATCAGCTTAAAGTGCGCCATCTCATCATAAGAGATAAATGAGATTGCCATACCTCGTTTCCCTGCTCTAGCGGTTCTCCCAATGCGGTGAATATAGTCCGCAGGAGAACGAGGAAGATCATAGTTAATAACACAATCAATATCTTCAATATCTAAACCACGAGCTGCAATATCGGTGGCAAATAGAATCTGTATTTTTTTTGCTTTAAATGCATCTAGCGTATAAGTACGATCTTCTTGATGCAGATCACCATGAAACGATTCCGCTTTGAAACCATGCTTTTGAAACTTATAGGCGATATTGTCCGTAGCTCTTTTACTTGACATAAAGACTAAAACTGATTCCCAATGATGAGTTTTTAGGAGATGTCTCAGTAAGGGTCCACGGTTTTCTCGATTCACTTCTATAACACGTTGCTCGATTGTCTCAACAACCGCTTGCTCTTTTTCAATACTCACTACAATTGGATTTTGCGTAATCCGTGAGGCGATCTTTAACATTTTTTCTGAATACGTTGCTGAAAAAAGAAGATTTTGACGTTGCGCAGGAATCGCTTCTAGAATAGGATCTAACTCCTCCGCAAAACCGAGATCTAGCATTTTGTCAGCCTCATCAAGCACAAAAAACTCAACATACGAGAGGTTCATCTGTTTCTTGCTCAAGACATCAAGAAAACGTCCCGATGTTGCCACTAAAACATCACACCCTTTTTGAATTTTAAAAAGCTGATCACCAATACTCTCACCACCAATGATACTCACTACTTTTGGCCTTACATGTAAGAACGCTCCAAAAGTATTAAAGGTTTCTGAGACTTGTAAAGTAAGCTCACGTGTCGGAGTCAAAACAAGCACTCTGATCTTCGCCTTGCCCTCGCCTCTCCTTGCTGAAAGCATCTCTAAGATCGGTAAGACAAAGCTCGCACTTTTACCACTCCCCGTCTGCGCTCTTGCCATGACATCATTACCATCAAGCACCAGAGGTATCACCTTCTTTTGAATCGGAGTCGGCTCACAAAAGCCACGCTCTTGCAAGGCGCGATGTATCGCTAGCGAAAATTTGAAGCTAGAAAATGACATAAGTCAATCTCTTTACATGTAAGCTTCTATTTTTCAACTTCCCTACCTAAATTTTTTTCTACGGATGCGATCTTTGTTTTTAGACGATTTTTTTTACCTTTTCGAATATCAAACTTTAAAGAAGAGTAGACCCGTTCACACTCATCGCCTAACTGATCGTAGGCTAATGCAATAACATCTAAAGCTTCTTGCATCGTATCCGTTTCAATAACGGTACCCATCGGCGTTAACTGATACGCCACACCACTTTTATCAATAGCATCAATGATTTTACTGACTTTTTTAGAGACTGAACCGCCATCACGACAATCCCCACTTGTTGGAAACATTGAAAACTCTAATAAAACACTCATTTCTACCCTTTTATATTTTCTTTGATTTAGCAATTGTAGCCAATATCACTTTGATTGGTTTAAAAAGTAAAAAATGATAATCTAAAACAAATAAGTCAAAATATTGTATGATGATAGACAGTAGCGAAGGCGTAGCTCTAATATTAGCTTTTTAAAAGGTAAGTATAATGAAAAATCTACAGCATATAGAAAAAATCCTTCCTGATATTGATGATGCTTTTAATGAATTTTATAATGCGATGCTCAGTGATGAAAAACTCTCTATATTTTTTGAGAGTGAAGCACAAATTGAAAATTTGGTGAAGATGCAAAAAGTACATTTCACCCAAACGATTTCAATGCAAGAGAATGAGATTAAAGCCGCTTACGTCAAACTAGGAGAGTATCATTACGACATTCGCATCCCCTATGTTGACTTCATCAAAGGTGCCCAGATGCTTGAGGAGTATTTTCTACTCCATACTACAAAGAACATACGCTCCAAAGAGATTATGGATGATCTTTTTACCTACTTTAGATTTATGAAATCCTTTACAGCTAAAGGGTATCTTAACAGAATGATCCAAGAGGATAAACGTGACATCAACAATTTTTTCATCCATGCTAGCGGTAATGAAGAGAGCTCATTAAATGCGTCCATCATAAATGAAAAAATAGTTTGGTTAAAAAATCTGCTACATCAAATCGAAAATGGCATCGATATCGATATAGAAGAGACCGATAAGCTTCTTGATAGTTGGCTTCATGAAATAAGCTTTTTATCTCCTGAAAAAAAAGAATTTGTAAATGATCTTGAAAAAAGAATCATGATCAACACTCAAAACCTCTTTTACTTTCTTCACAAAGAGGACTATTTAGAGATGCTACCACTTTATAGCTCACTGCTAGGTATCTATAAACTAACGCTACTTTTAAATAATGTACTCACCGTTGAAATCGCCAACAACACAATAGAACATCTCAAAACTGATCAACTTTCACAACTCTTAAGAAAAGAGAGTTTTGTAGAGTTTTTAAAAAAAGAGATTAAATACGCTCAGAGAGAAGAGACGTACACTTTTAGTGTTGCCTACCTTGACCTAGATAACTTCAAACATGTAAACGACAGTTTTGGACACTATAGTGGCGACAAAGTCATAGAAAAACTTGGTGAAGTCATACGAAACTCTATTCGTGGTTCTGACATAGCATTTCGAATAGGAGGCGATGAGTTTGCCATTATCTTTAAAAGTGCCTCAAGAGAATCAGCCAAAAAAGCGTGCCAAAAAATCAAACTCGAGTTCAGTGGATTAGAATTTAAATTTAATGACAATAGAGTCTTTAATGTCAGTATGAGCATCGGAATTATTGAATTTAACCCCGATGCTATAAATAACTATCAAGATATCATCACTAAAGTCGATACAAAACTCTATGAAGCGAAACATGATGGAAAAAACCAGATAGCCTATTAGAACAAACCCAAAACTTTAATTAAGCTTTAGATGCTTTAAAGACAATAATCCCATCTTCATCGCCATAAAGATACTCCCCTTCTCTAAAAGCGACACCACCGAAGACAACTTCAACACCCCGTTTTGCTAGAGCTTTATTAGGACTTTTATACGGGCAAGTGCCTAAAGCGAAAAGCGCAACGCCTATCGTCTTGGTGACATGGATATCTCTAACATAGCCATTGACAACAATACCTGCCCAATTATTTTGCGCTGCAAACTTAATGAGGTTCTCCCCTACTACAGCGCAGTAGTCACCATTGACATCCACAACGGCCACATGACCTTCGCCATCTTCTTGAAGCATCGAAACCAGATCAGCATTGTGCTCATTGAGCTTGATTGTTTTGATAGGGCCTTGACATTTTTCCGCCCCTCCGTAGTTTGTAAAAACAGGTCTCGCTA
>JAYEGP010000090.1:0-4215 GCA_034659135.1 Campylobacterota bacterium | reverse complement strand
CTCTCAGCAATAACAGCTAAACGCTCATTGATAACATCTTCTACAATATAAAGATCCACACCCTCATAATCATGTGCAATGTAATTTCTAAGCTCATAGCTGCCTTTGATATCTTGTTTTTCAAAATGTGAAAGTATTTCTAATTCCCCGTTATGAAGGAGTTTATCAAACTGCTCAGAGATGAAGGTCAGATGCATCAAAATCGAAGCTCTTGAGTTTTGCTCATCTTCTAAGGCTTTACTTACCGAACCACACTCTTGGACGATGCTCTGAATAAAATGTATCTTTTTTTCTATGACTTTAACACGCTCTAACGCTTTTGGATTAAACATAGATAATATCTTTTAAAATTGTTTCACGCATACTTGAACTGCTGTCTAAATCAAACACATCACTATTGCGATGAAACTTTTTCTCAATCAGGCTTTTAACCTTAGCCACCACATCAAAATACTCATACGCAGATCGAGTACTGAGATAATTTTTATCTTTTTGTATGGCAATATCAATATCGCTATAAACAGATGCTTCATCTCTCGCAAAACTACCAAAAAGGGCTAAGGTCGTGATCCCCTCTTGTGCTAATTCACTTTTTATCTCTTTTAAAAAAGTGATAATCTCTGTTTTTGTGGTTTTCATCTTCTCATTATACCGCAACCATTTTCACGCCCTCATCAAGCAGATAACACAGATATCCCTCAACTGCTTCACCCGTAATCTCTCGCAAAGCTTTTTTATAAAATCCCACCTGTTTTAGATGCGCTTCACTGTGAGAGAGAGAACTTTTATAATCAATAATCACCCAACGTTCTTTATGTTTCACGAGCAGGTCAAGATAGCGTAACTCGCCCTCGAAACTTAGGGCTTGTTCTTTGTAAATCTCGCCATCAGTCAGTTCACGAAACTCACTGTTAGCCACTACCTGTAAGATACGCTGTTCAATACTTGTTAAAGCGCTTTCATCCAAAAGTGCCCCGTAACGGTTTTGTGTTGCCGTCATTGCTAAGGCTAGCGCACTCCGTTCAAAACTTCGCATCATCTCTAAGGTGTAGTGAAGTGCCAATCCAAAGGTGATGGCATGATGATCTGTCTCTATCTCCTCTTCTGATTCGATCACCTCTTTTTGTCGTCCATAATGCAAGGCTTCATACTTCAAAGGTTTTGGCTCTACTTTTACGACACTTGTTTTACGCTCAATCTTTAATGATCCTTGAGACTGTTCACGTAAATCTAAGAGAGAAAATTTAGAGTTTTTCTCTTTTTGGATGATAAAGAGACTCGATTCCGCGCGCGTAAAAGCGACATACAGCGCGTTAAGTTCATCTTCTCTACCGGCTTGTTCTTCTCTTTGCATTGCGCGTTTATAATCGTCATCGAAATTGACTCGATTTTTCTGTCTCAAGTAAATATTCTCTAAGTGTGTACCCTTGTATTCATAAATAATAGGATCCGTATTGGGCTGTTTTTTTCCTAAACGATCTAAGACGATAACATGTTCAAACTCCAGACCTTTAGACTTATGCACCGTTAAGACCCGTACCCCATGAAGATCCGCTTTAGCGGCACTTTTGTCAATACGTTCATACTCAAAGATAAACTGTTCAATATCACTGTAATGATGCAGCAGCTCTACAAAACGCAAGAGATTCATATCGCCACTAAAGAGCTCATACCTATCAATAATCTTCTTTACATGTAATAACATATCAAAATTTTTTAGATTAACGCTTTCAAGCTTTTCGCTCTCTTTTCCTATCAAGGCAAAAAAGTTTTCCGCATAGATACGCTCATTAAAATAACAGTACTTCAGATACTCAATGATCGCCATCACACTACGCTGACGAATCAGTTTCGCCGTGGTCTCTGTTACGACGTCTATGGCATCGGCTTTGAGCAACTCCTCGATTGATGCGCCATCAGCATTGGTGGCACATAAAATGGCGATATCATCACTCTGGACTCCCGCATCAATCAATGCTTTTACTTGGATGACACAGCGCTCCAAAATTGCTTCATCATTGATGACTTCGACATAACCCTCTTTTGCACCCTCTTTGACCTGTTGAGGGATGTAGCCGCTAATTTTTTTTGCAAACATCTGGTTGACAAACTCAACGACTACACGCTGGGATCGATAATTGGTCACTAAAGGTTTTAAGGTGATAGCAGGATGCTCGGCAACTTCACCAAACAACGCGCTCACACCTCCGCGAAAGCGATAAATCGACTGCTTGACATCACCTACAAAGAAGAAACTTCCACTATCATTAACCCCTTTACCCGATAAAATCTCCTCAATGATCGGACGTAAAATATCAAATTGAATGACACTGGTATCTTGAAACTCATCCAAAAGCAGATGCTCTATCTTTGAATCAAGTCGAAAGTAGAGAAACTCACTATCAACACGCTCTTTAAGCAGATAATAGACAAAAGAGGTGATATCATCAAAACTGAGTTCTCCATCATTTTGAGCTAAGTCACGCCTACTTTTTTTATAGATCTCTAAGAGTGTAAAAAGCGATCTGAAAAAACGGTTCTCTTTCTCTTGCATGTAAACTTTCAGATCAATCTTAATCTGTTTTAAATAGCTGTCCATCTCAGGAATATACTGCTTTTTAAAATCCCAATACTGCATGGATTCTTTAATCACCCACGTCTTCGTGAGTAGCTCTTCAACTGAGCTTACATGTAAGGTTTTTTGTGAACGTGAGGAGAGGGTTTCGAGGTCAAAAAGTCCTTTGAGTTGCGCTACATTTTGCATAATCTCTGCTTCAATATTCGATGTTTTTTGCTCTTGAAATGTAAATTTTGAAAGTTCTGGCAGCTTGGCATACAGCCCTTCTAAAAGCTTAAAGATATCACTAAGGCGTTTAGAACTCACCAAAGAGAGATCAATAAGCTCTGCATCTTTACCTTGGGCATTGACCTCATTTAAAAAACGGATCATGAGATTAATTTCATGCTGAGATTCAAAACTTGTAAACGTAGGCATTAAGCCTGCATGAAGTGAGAACTTACGCAATATCTTAGAGAAGAGTTTATCTATAGTCAGAATCTTATTTTCTGCATTTAAAAAACGCTCTAAGACGTGATCACGTTTTGAGAGCAGCATCGCCTCGCTCTGTCCTGTCACTTCAGAGATAACAGAGAGTTCACCTCGAGAAGCTAAATTTTTCAGAGTAATTGCAATGCGTTCTTGCATCTCATTGGCCGCTTTATTGGTAAACGTTAGTGCCATGATCTTTTCGGGATCAACATCCATAAACAAAAGACTCAGATAGCGTACGACGAGGTTAAAGGTCTTTCCACTCCCTGCACTGGCTTCATAGGCTAAATAAGGTTCGAACGCCATTACACTCTCCCGCACATCAGTGCAAATTCGCAATACTTACAGGCATCATAATTATCACAAAGCTCAAAGTTAAACGCTTTGGTTTCTCGTAATGTGGCGAGATGTGATGTTAAAAGTCGTAGTTTCTCTTCTAAGAAGCTCTCCGATATGATCTCACCCGATTTTAGATCATAAAATCCACAGCCTTTAAGCTCTCCAAAAGTAGAAGCTAAGAGGTAATAAAACTCTAGTTGAAAGTCAGTAGCCTCTTCGACACTGTTTTTAGTATAAAGCGTATAGCTTCCACTTTTATAATCTAAAACTTCAAGGCTATTCTCACGTCTATCGATACGATCTATCGTACCAAAAAGTGTGATGCCTTCATGCTTACATGTAAACTCTTGTTCACACGCTTCGACACGATAGCCTGCCTTAAAACGCTCTATCTCATTGACATAAAAATCTCGCAGTCGTTTTTTCCATAACTTAATCTGATAACGCACTAGCGGATTCGATTCATACAGTGATTCAAAAATGGATTCAACACTGTTTTGTAAGGCTTGCACACTCTGAAAACTACTATTTTTCGTATACACTTCTTTAAGTGTATTATGAAGTAAATTTCCAATTTCCCACTCTTGAGGCAACTCCTGAGGGATATCATGCGATTTTATTTTTGCGATGTATCGATAATAAAATTGACGCTTACATGTAAGAAAACTTTTTAAACCTGTTGCAGAGAGTTTTGTTGCAGCAAAGTCAAAGGGAGCTATGATCTCTTTACATGTAAAAGTAGTTTGGCTACCTTTTTTAAAGAGCAGTGATGCATAGGCTTCACTATCAACAACTTCACCCTTATCAATACCAAGCTGTGTCAAAAA
>JAYEGP010000089.1:16557-19051 GCA_034659135.1 Campylobacterota bacterium | reverse complement strand
AACGACGAAACAGTATCAAACTACTGGCACAAATACGGCACTAAATTTTCTTTGTGCCACTTCTAGCAGTCTTTATTAATCCTGTCATACTTTCTATGATGACCAATGAAAAGAAAATATATATTATCTACTTGTTCCGAAATCAATATCTTGTATTGCTGATTTGAATTTAGGACCGCTATTGATTTACGACATTTGTCTTTTCTGCAGATTATTTTATGATAGTGGAGTCGATTGTTTGATTTGTCAGACTTATAGAGTTCTATTGTCTCATCAATCTGCTTTTGTGTTAATGCCGATGATTTTATTAGCTTAGAACACTGGTGAGTGAAAGATGGTTCTAATATATAAGTGCTATCGCTCAACTTTATGAAATCCAAGTTCAACTTGAGCATTGACAAGTAATGTATAAAAAGAGTCTGCTTTGTCAAAGTAATCTTGCATAAGAGAGTTTGTAGATGTAGCTTGAGTTAATGGCTCAAATTCATCCAATAAATCATCAATTTTTAAAACCATAGTATCTATCTGCATGTCTGATAGGTTCATATGCTTATGATACTTCAATAGATCGTCAAAGAATGTATATGATGCTGAAAGAAGCATTATTCTTTTCACTACCTCTTCATTATCTTGGATATCATCAATATTTTTTTCATAGTAAGAACTATGCCCCATCAGGGAATCTATGTGTTGAAAAAGGTTACTTTGTATTGATGAATCATACATTGCTTCTAACATTGAGAACTCCTTCTGCTTTTATTGATATTGAAATTGTATCATATATTTAATACATGATTAGTTTATTATCTCAATATTCTTCAATCATTGCATCTAATGCACTGTGCAACTTGTCAACCTTATAGTCAACATTATTAGTCCACTCTTTTAACGGCTCTTGCTCATCTGAAGCTTCTGCTTCTGGTCGAATGTAAACAAATGCTCGCTTTACACCATGATGAGACTTAACCTCTATCTTCTTTCTTATATAGTAATCAGGAGCACCTTCAAACTCATCTATTTTTTTCATAAGTTCAGCTCTTGTGATTTGATACAACTCACCCTTTATCTTAGAGTATGGTTCATCTACTATGTATGGGTAATTACCAAATGAATCCTCATACATAGAAAACTTCTTTACAGTTCTTGCATAACCGAGTCTTTTGGCAGAGTTACCGAGTAGGTTATGGTTATCAAATCCTTTCTTGAGTGATCCGTACACAAACAGTAATTCACTAAAAGGCTCTTCTCTTTTGAAGTAGCCTCTCTTTACAATTGTGATTACACCAGTATCGTGAAGTCTATGCAGAATCTTTCTTTTTGTATCAATAGAAAGACCATCAATTTTTACTGCAGAGAATGGTACTACATCATTTAGTTCTAGTGATTGTACTGCACGATGTACTTTTTCTATATATGACATTGACTACTCCTCTGCTATTTATCGTGACAATATTATAGCAAAAATAAGGTATTAAACTATTATGAAAAACTGCCGATAATAATGTTGGTGAAATTTAATTTGAGGAGTCTTTTTGAAAAGATTGTTATTTTATGCTTCTTTGAGCATGGTTGGTTTTTTGTTTGTTGGTTGCTGTGGTAAATGGCAGACGCCTTATGTTTGTGAAAGTGGTTGTTCAGTTGAATGTACATTACAAAAACAACAAAACAGTATACCTATGAATTCGTGCCAAACAGGAAATAATTCATATGTCAAAGAGAAGCCTTGTACTAAATGCGAAGAAGAATCTACATGTGCAAAAAAAGTTAATGTTGTTCATTATGTAGATGCTTGTGATGGTGAATGTGGATATCCTGTTACTATTAGAAAAGCTTCCAAGTGCCATGGAGGTCAAGAATGAAACATGTTTTACTTTCATTACTATTAGTTGGATCAACTTTCAATGTTGTTGCAAGTGCAGAATCTGTAAACAATTATTATGTACCAGTTGGAAATGTCAGTACTGACGCTGGTATGATTAATCAGCTTGTAAGCGCATTGGCTAATCAACTAACAAAAAATAAAGATTTTGGAGATATTCGAAAATCAACGATTGCTATTACATCATTTGTATCATTAGATGATCTTCAAAAAACTTCTAAGTTTGGAAATATTGTTAGCGAAAATTTGATTCACGACATGCAAGTGCGTGGATATAAGGTTATCGATTATAAAACAATGGCAAATCTTAAAATAGATGCTAATGGAGATTTTATTTTTAGTCGGAATATTGATGATTTAAAGAAAAAATTGAATATCGACTATGTTTTAACTGGAACATACTCAGAATACTCCAAAGGAACCGTTTTGAATGCTAGAGTCATCGATTTAAATACACAAGTTGTATTATCTAGTGCACAAATATTTGTACCACAACGTGTTTTAAAAAGCATATACAGGCATGAAATTTTAGATTTTCAACCACATACTATTTCACTTTCTAAGTAGCATCAGTATGTGCTCATATAAAATTTCGATACTTTAAAGGTTTTGGTG
>JAYEGP010000089.1:10717-16457 GCA_034659135.1 Campylobacterota bacterium | reverse complement strand
GTTTTGGTGCCCACTAAATTATAAACAGAGTTTAAATCACTTAAAATAGGGGTTCTAGCATGCAAATAAGGGTCTATTACGAAGATACTGATGTCGGTGGAGTGGTCTATCACTCTAACTATTTAAATTTCTGTGAACGTGCTCGCAGTGAACTTTTTTTTAACAATAATATGACGCCAGCACTTGAAGAAGGACACTTTGTAGCAAAGAGTATTCATGCTGAGTTCTTGAAACCGGCGCGTCTAGCAGATCTCTTACATGTAAAGACAAAATTGATCAGCATGAAAGGGGCTTCATTTACCTTGCATCAAGCAGTCTATAAAGATGATGAGAGACTTTTCGAAATGCAGATTGTGTTAGCTCATATTGATTATGAGGGGAAACTGATTCGAATGAGTGAGCGTGTTAAAACTTTACTAAACTCATTCATCGATCATGAGAAACTTTGAGTATCCTGGTTCAACAAGTGAGATAGGGTACTGCACCTGTGTGTTGGTGATTTGAAGAGGATATTCACGCTTATTATCGCTTGAAAGATAATAAAAATAATCAATTCCTACCGTAGTCGCGTAGTTAATCCAGTCATAATTAAGGTCATTGTTAAGTAGATTATTAGCTTCAATCATCACGTTGTTCTCAATGTTGATTGAGTTAGCAATAATCATGTTTTTACGATCATTTGTCTGGGTGATAGTGAAGATCAAAGGGTTGTAATTGATCTGTGTAGAGAGAATGCTCGTTGTATTGACGTCATACAAGGTGATTTGCGACATGACCATTGAACTTTTAACAATGGGTGTATTAAGAAAGAAAGTTCCAAAATCAATTTTTTTATTTCCAAAAAGTTGTGGTTTCAGGTTTGATGTTCTCTGGTCGATCCCATAACTGTAGATATGTTTTTTAGCTCTCTCATCTTCATGAAGCAGGTATGCATCACGAGTTTTCTCTTTTAATGAGGTACCTAGACTCGATTGATCATAAAAAATGACCAGTGGATCGGAAGCGTAATGCATTAATCTTTCAATCTGAGCTTGGTAATCAATTCCACCAAAGTAGATATTTGAATGGCTTGCATTGATATCATTTTTGTTAACCGTTGGAATATAAACATTTAAGTTTTGAGTCTGTCCTATAATATTTTGTGAACCTTCTTTTGTTAAGGGGGCTATGATGTAATTGTAACCTTGTTCATTGATCTGTGAAAGTGCCTGGCTTATTGCTTCAGGGCTTTCATCTTCAATCAGGAAACTTTTAAACTCATACTCTGTATTTTGGGCTAAAAGGTAGGCAAAAAGTGAATTCGTTGTCGAGTAGGCATAGCGTCCGATGTGACGATGAGGCAGTAAAAGAGCAATGCGTAATGATTTACCAGGGTTGCGTAGCGAACCAAGGTTTAACAAGGTGGTGTGAATCAGTCGTGATTCATTAAGTGTGGCATTGTCAATAGTATCGGGGGCATTGGCTAAGAATGAGAAGATCTCTCCATAAATCAAGTATTGTTCCAAACAGTGTGTATCACAGGGCTGAATATCTAAATTCTGGATATAGGTCTTAGGTAGTGGTAGTTTTGAGATAAGATAGCTCTCTGCCCATAAAAAGAGTGGAAATAAAACGAGTATAAGTTTCAAATAAGTGCCTTTATTGTTCTTAAATCATGTAAAGTTATTGGCTTTAATGATGGGTTTCTTAGTAAAAATGCAGGATGATATATGGGAACTATAAGTGCATTTCCAAAAGCAATTCCTTGTCCACGCACCTGTTCAAAAGGTGTTGTGTCATCGCTTAGCATCTGATACACCTGTTCACCCAAAGCAATAATAATGCGAGGTTGAATAAGCTCAATCTGTTTAAAAAGATAAGGCTTACAGCTTTGAATCTCTGAATTTGAAGGTGTTTGGGTACCAAGGGGTTTACATTTTACCGCGTGAGTAAAAAAAATATCCTTAATATTCAGATGTAAGACATTCTCAATCATCTTCTGAAGACTCTGTCCAGAACGCCCAGAAAAGTAGTTGCCACTTTCATCTTCTGCAGTGGATACAAAAGCATCAACAATCATCACATCTGCAGTCGTGTTTCCAAATCCTTCTAGGCTTTGCGTGCGTGATTTACTGAGATCACAGAGATGACATTTTTTAATGAGGTCTCCTATCTCAGCCATATCATTAGGGAGATCACCATCATTTTTATGGTTAATAACAATAGGATCGATATACTCATATCCTACCGCTTTGAGACGATAAAGATTTTGAAGTACTAAGAGATTTTGAAAAGATCGCATATTAACGGGAGTATAGCAATATTTGATTATAATTACAAAAAAATATGGAGAATATGATGGGACAAAAAGCATTAGATAAGAAAAAAGCTAAAGAGATGCAGAAATCGATTCATGCATTACAAGTAGAGTTAGGCGCTGAGATTATGGAAATTTTTAAAACAGCTAACAAGCCATTGGATCTAGCAGAGATTATTGCACTTTATCCTGATAATGCACGAAGAGCCGATAATGACGAAGCCAATTTAAAACGTTATATTCAGATGGGACTTGGACCAATGGTTCATGAAGGTGTATTAAAACAGCTTCCAATTGATAGTGAAGGCAAACATCGTTTAGCTTTGGCGTAAGGGTTTACATGTAAGGTGGTAAATAGAATCCATTACGGATTCTATTAAGGAGTAAAATTTTTGAAGATTAACGGACAAGGTCAAAGAAGTAGTCAGTTGACGCGATACCTTTAGTCTCTTCATCAAGTTGATCAAGAACTTTGTTCGTGATCCATGTTAATAAGTTTAGTGCACCATCATATCCACTGATAGAGTATCGGTGTAAATGGTGACGGTCAAATATTGGGAATCCGATATAGATCAATGGAACGTTAGTATCACGCATAAGCTCTTTACCATAGCTGTTACCGATCATGAAGTCAACCGGCTCAGTAAATAGTAATGAACGCATGTGCCAGAGGTCTTTACCCGCCCATACATGTAAGTCTGCAGCAGCAGGAGATGTATCAAGCAGTGCTCTCATTTCATCTTCCCAACCACGTGGTGCATTGTTACAAAGTACGTGAGTTGGCTCAGCACCCATCTCAAGTAGGAAAGAAACAGCACCGATTAGGAAGTCAGGATCTCCCCAGATAGCGAATTTCTTACCGTGCATGTATGGATAAGAATCCTGCATAGCATCAACAAGACGTCCACGTTCTGTTTTAAGGTTAGCTGGAACTTCTTTACCTGTAAGCTCAGAAAGTTTCATGATAAACTCATCAGTACCTTTTAGTCCGATAGGATTAGAAGTACCACCATCATGTTTCCAACGTTTTTTAACCATTTTCATAGTTTTAACCGTTGCATATTTCTGTAAAGAGATCGTTGCTTTAGAGTTTTTACAATCTTTAGCATCAGCAATAGGCGTACCACCAGAGAACATAGCGTAATCGCCAGCTGGCATATCCCACTGATCAGAGTGATCACCAAGCATCGTATACTCAGCACCAAATGATTCAACGATAGCTTTGACTGAACGGATTGATCCGATATAAGTCTCAAAACCAGGGATAATGTTGATTTTATCGTTTTTATTCTCTTCAACACCCTCAGTAAGTTGTGACATGATACCGTGCATCATATTGTCATAACCCGTGATGTGGCTACCCGTAAATGATGGTGTATGTGCATAGGTAATTGGATAATCTTCTGGTAAGAATTCTCCACCATCTTCTTCTTTTGCTGCTGTAGCAAACGCATAAAGGTCATCACCGATAACTTCAGCCATACATGTAGTAGAAACAGCAATCATTTGTGGTTTATATACTGCAGCACAGTTTTTCAAACCATCTTTCATGTTTACAAGACCACCAAATACCGCAGCATCTTCTGTCATTGAGTCAGAAACACATGGTGTTGGCTCTTTAAAGTGACGTGTAAAGTATGAACGAAAATACGCAACACATCCATGAGAACCATGAACATATGGCATAGTATCTTCAAAACCAAGAGAAACCATGACAGCACCAAGAGGCTGACACGCTTTCGCAGGGTTGATCGTAATCGCTTCACGAGCAAGATTTTTTTCGCGGTAATCCCACGTTTTAGTCCACTCTACGATCTCTTCAGTCTTAGCAGGATTAACTGCACCATAGCCACCTTCAAACTCTCTCTTATCAGCAAGTACTTTTTTGTACTCTGGCTTTTGAAAAAGCTTCTGTCCGTTTACAATGTTTTCTACGTCTTGCATTATACTTCTCCTTCTTTATCCCATGGCGCATTTGAGTGAGCCCAAACTGGCGAGTTAATTGCTAGATCCATATCTGCTGCAAAAATTGCAAAACCATCGTATCCGTGGTAAGGACCACTGTAATCCCAAGAGTGCATCTGACGGTATGGCAGACCCATTTTTTGGAATACATATTTCTCTTTAATTCCCGAAGCCACTAAATCTGGCTGAAGTTTCTTAACGAAAGCCTCAAGCTCATATTCATTTACATCATCATAGATAACGGTTGAGCGGAAAATCTCATCTTTAGTACGTTTGTAATCATCATCGTGAGCGAACTCATAACCCGTACCGATTACTTCCATACCTAAATCTTCATAAGCACCGATAACGTGACGAGGACGTAGACCACCTACGAATAGCATAACTTGTTTACCCTCAAGACGTGGACGGTATTTTTCAGTAATAGCATCAACCATAGGCTGATATTTAGCGATAACTTCTTCACATTTAGCTTGAACACCCTCATCAAAGAATGCAGCGATTTTGCGAAGTGATTTAATCGTTTGGCTAGGACCAAAGAAGTTATATTCAACCCAAGGAATACCAAACTCTTTCTCCATGTGACGTGAGATGTAGTTCATTGAACGGTAACAGTGAAGTAAGTTCAATTTCACTTTAGACGTCTGAGCCATCTCTTTAAGCGTTGCATCACCAGACCATTGTGCTACAACACGTAGACCCATCTCTTCTAAAAGGATACGGCTTGACCACGCATCACCACCGATGTTATAATCTCCGATAATAGCGACATCATAATCAGTAACTTCAACAGCTTCACCAAGTGTATCGATGTTACCTTCAAAAACATAATCACGAACCGTGTCATTTGCGATGTGGTGACCTAGTGATTGAGAAACCCCACGGAAACCTTCACAGTTTACAGGAACAACAACTTGACCTGTTTTTTTAGAGTACATTTTAGATGTTGCATTGATATCATCACCGATAAGACCAATTGGACACTCTGATTGAACCGTGATACCATTGTTTAATGGGAAAAGTTCATCAATTTCATGCAGACATTTATCTAATTTTTTATCTCCACCGAAAACGATATCTTTTTCTTGGAAATCTGATGTAAAGTTCATCGTTACAAAAGTATCAACACCTGTTGTACCAATATAGTAGTTACGACGTCCCGCACGTGAATACTGACCACAACCAACAGGACCGTGTGAGATATGAACCATATCTTTTACTGGACCCCATACAACACCTTTTGAACCAGCATAGGCACAACCACGTTGACTCATAACACCTGGAACAGTTTTCTTATTCGAACGGACGTTACCGCATGTTTTTTGACTTTCGTCTTCTGGACCGCCAACACCTAAGTGTTTTGCACGATTTTTAGCTGCTTTCGCCGGATACGCTTTTAGTACCTCTTCGACGGCCGCTTTCTGTTTTGCTTCCAATGATTCTGGACCCATAGTAATCTCCTTATAATAATTCTTTTTT
>JAYEGP010000089.1:4248-10617 GCA_034659135.1 Campylobacterota bacterium | reverse complement strand
TTTTTTCGAGGATCATCGCTTCAACCAGCTCTGTACCTAGTTTGTGTCCCAAAGGACTGTGGAATGAAGTAAAGCATGAAGCCTTACTCATGAAAATAAAATTTTCTGCTTATGCAGCCATAATTTTAAAGTGAGCCATTGAGTCGAATTTTTTACAAAGATCCATAGTCTCATCATCACTGTCTAAACGCTTAGAAAGCTCAGCAATCTGGTAACGGTTTGTGTAGATCATATAGTCTGTTTCAGCAGTTGCTACATAATGAGCTAACGCTTTAAACATGAAAGTATCTTTATTCGTATAAGAAATCTCTTCTACGTTGCTGTGATATTCACTCACCATTTTAATTTCATTGATACCTGATGTATCAACATCTGATTCTGCCAATTTTGCAACTACTGCGTCATCTGCAACTGTGTTACCCATGTCTGCTGGGAAGTGGAAACCTAAAATAAACATATAATTCTCCTGCTTTTTCTATTATTTTCTTTTCATTATGAGAATGTTAATCTCCTCAAAAGAGGAGACACCAAATATAAATGTGAGTCAGAGGCTTATGCTTCTGCTTCACCTTTACCGATGTTATCTTCATCCGCTTCTTCTTCAAGACCATATTTCATAATAAGGGCTTCAAGATCATCCATTTCTAATGGAGTAGGAATGATTTTCATATCATTGCTGATAATTTTACGAGCAAGTTCTTTGTACTCAAGAGCCTGATCCGCTTTAGGACTGTACTCAACAACGGTCATACGACGAATCTCAGCACGTTGAACAATGTTGTTACGTGGTACGAAGTGAATCATTTGAGTACCAAGATCACGAGCTAGTGCCCATGCCAAGTCATATTCAAAGTCAGTCATACGAGCGTTACAGATAAGACCTGCAAGACGTACACCACCAGTGTTTGCATACTTCAAAATACCTTTAGAGATATTATTAGCAGCGTACATTGCCATCATTTCACCTGACATTACAATGTAAATTTCTTGTGCTTTACCTTCACGAATTGGCATAGCGAATCCACCACAAACAACGTCACCAAGTACGTCATAAGAAACGAAATCTAAACCTTCTTCTTCGTAAGCGCCTTCTTCTTCAAGAAAGTTAATCGCTGTAATAACACCACGACCTGCACAACCAACTCCTGGCTCTGGTCCACCAGACTCAGTACAGTTAATCCAACCACCTGGTGCATCTGGAGCAAAAATACCCGCACCTGGTTTACAAGCATCTTCTAATTCAAGATCCTCAACAGTACCCATTTCTGCAGCAAGCTGTAGAATAGTGTTTTGTGCTTTTTCATGAAGAATAAGACGAGTAGAATCTGCTTTAGGATCACAACCTACAATCATAATGTTTTTATCAAAGTAGTGTGCCATTGACGCAAGCGTATTTTGAGATGTAGTTGATTTACCAATCCCACCTTTTCCGTAAAATGCTATCTGACGAAGTTCAGCCATGTTATATTCCTTGTTTTGAAGTTGTATATCACTCCAGATATTGCAAGCTGTGTTCTCGGGTTTTTAACTACATTTTGAAAAAGTAAGACAACAAAGTCTGACAAAAATGGTAATAACGTAGGTATGAATTATGCATAAGAGGGACAATTTGTCATTTTGTAGCTATTTGGTAATGATTGTAGGAAAAAGATAGTTTTGTAAGATTTTGTTGTATAAATGAATGATAGCAAAGTAGCTTGTCTATTGTGTTCACCGTAGTGATGAATAAATAGACAATTGAAACTTTAAGAGATATGAAAGTGATAGATAGAGAGGTGTGTTCGTCGTAGTCCACGTCGTGAGTAGAATGACAATGCATTATTGTTGTCAACATCAGCGGCAAGTTGGATACGTTTATATCCTATCTCTTGCGCTATGAAACGCATCTTATTAATAAGTCTACTACCTAGACCCATCTTGCGATATTCATCTAAGACGATGAGATCTTCAAGCTGACCAATATAATCACCCTCAGCACTTGAAATGAGACGTTGCATGGTCACCATACCGACAACTTTTTGTTCGTGACGTGCCACAAGAAGGTGGGTGCCTTCGTAATGAAAGAGTTTAGTAATACCTGAAAGCTGTTTATCATAATCAATGATAAAATCAGTTTCTATGGCAAAAAGTTGACTGAGCAGTTTTGCCATCTGAGGAAGATCTTCTTCTTTCGCATCTTCAATACTGATCCCTGTTTTCATATTGATGTCACAGATATCAGGGTGAAGAATTTTAATGGTCTTCTTTGCTTTATCATTAAGAGCGTTATTTCCAATGTAGAGCGTTTGAAGTCGTGTTAGATTTCCAAAAGCATCAGGAAGCTCTACAATTTGATTACCTTCAATATCAAGCTGTGCAAGTTTTGTGTATTGTACTATCTCTTCTGGCATCGTAACAATCTCATTACCCGATAGACAAAGGCTAGTGAGCTCAGTTGATGGAGGGAGAATAAATGTTGAAAGTTTACAACCATCACATGAAAATTCATTCAAATACGGTGCAAAGTCTTCTATTACATGTAAGGCTTTAAAGCTATTATCATCGAGCGTAATAGACTCCAAATCTTCTAGACCTGTAAGCTGTAAGGTTGAGAGCTGATTGGAACTCAGGTCAATGTCTTCTAATGGTAAGGCAAAAAAAGCATCATTGATTATGCTAATCTGGTTATCAGAGAGATCAATTTCAACAATCTCTTCAAGTGCTTCAATCTTTTCTGTAATCTCACTGAGTGCATTACCAGAAAGATTGAATCGTTCAAGTTTTCCTAAAAGTGGATAACACGCATCAATATTCGTAAGAAGATTATAGGATAGATTCAGTGTTCGCATCTCATTTTGTTTATGAAAACATGAACCGATCTGCGTTAAACCATTGGCACTAAGATCTAAAACTTTAAGCTCTTCAAAGGTCTCAAGAACCGAAATGTCTTTGAGCGTATTGCTACTTGCGTTAAGTGAACGTATAGAGAGATTTCTAAGCGATTGTGGTAAAGCGTCAAATTTATTACGTTTGATATCAAGGTTACTAAGTTTAGATAAGTTTTGAAAGCTTTCAGGTAAATCTTTTAAAAGATTATTTGAGAGGTTTAAGGCAATAAGATGATCTAGGCATCCGAAGTTTTCAGGAAGTGATTTTATACTTTTAGCGGATAAATCAAGTCGACTGATTTTAGAAGAGTCTTGAATATCATCGTTAATTGCCTCATGCTTCAAGAGCCAGTTTTTAAGAGATTCCCAATTGTCATGCATCACGAAGCTCCTTCAATTAATTTTCTCATACGTTCAAGTCGCTGTTCAATAAGATGGCCAATCTCATCATAATCGTAGCTACCAAATTGATTCATATCAAATAATTTCATCAATGCGGCACGACAACAGCTTTTGTTGCACTCGGTGACGAGTTTTTTAGCCTTCTTGAAAGGAAGTGAAGTATTTTGAAAGACCTCTATAGCCTGAGCTACATCTTTCTCACCACACTCACAAATCTCCATTGATAAAACTTCTTCTTTAGTTTTCATGGGTACTCTTTACATGTAAGATTTTAGAGACCGTTTTTGGCTTTAAAATTATTGGCCTCTTCAACAGCAACTTTGAGTTTCTCACTGAGTTCAGGCATTTTGACATAATCTGTCCATAGGGTGTCTTCAACAATATCGTGAATCTCAGATGCGATCTCTACCGCCATACGTTTACGTTTTGCTAACTCTTTTTTTAGTGTTTTTGCTTCTTCTGTCATTTTTTTTCCTTTTTATATGGTGTGAACTTGAATCTGTTGCGCTTCTTCTTTGCGAAGTGCAATAAGTGAGCGATTGATCATCACTTGCACGGTACTTTTAAACCAGCCGTAGTGTTTGACACAGATGCGAGACTCTTTCATAAAGCCCATGGCCGCAAGTCGTCGTTTTAACTCGACATCAAGATTGATGTCATCTACAATTGCCATCTCATTTTTTTTCATATGTAATAGACACATTCTTTTTCCTTACAGTGAAAATGAGTAGATATTTTCAAATTTAACGTTACATGTAACGCCTAGACTCATATGCACAAAAGTGGTTTTTTTCTCAAAATGGTAGGATTTAAACAGCTCTACTGCTTTTGTATTTATTAGTGGAACATCGGCAAAAACTTTTTTGAGACCTCTAAAGTAAAGTACACCTCGCATCATCTTTTCAGCTTCTTCGTCATAACCATCACGAACTTGCCATGGTCCTAAATAGACAGCGCGAGCATTGACAACGCTTGAGTGTTGAAAGCCATTTGGCTGTGTAAATTTTAAAGAGCTGTTTCGCTCCATCTCATCAAGTAAAAAGTCAAGACGGTTTTCACCAAAGGTTTCAAAATCTATTTTAGAAATGACATTCTCAAAGTTTGTTCCGTCAAGTTCTTTGGCATGAGCATTGGTAAAGTTAAATGGTGGTACTTTTCCGACATTTAAAAAACGTCCCACTTCGGTTTTAACTTCAAATCCGTACTGTTCAAAAAAAGGCACAAGTTTTGGATTGGCATGGATATAGACAGAACGATAGTCTGTTTTCAATGCACCAAGAAGGGTCTCAAACAGACGTTTACCATAACCCTGTTTTTGATAGGTGGGTTTCATCATAAAATATTTAATCTGGGCCGTATGCTCAAATTCTATCGCCATAATAACACCGATGAGTTGACCATCTTCGTAAGCACCATAAGCGAGATGAGGAGAGTGCATCATCATAAGTTTAAGATGATACCCATCAGCTAACCAGCCTACATCTTCAGCTACTTTTACAATATCATTGACATTAGCGAATTTCAACCACCCTATGAACATCGAGTACCATCCATATAGAGTTTTTGAAGTTCGTTAATATCAAGAACACGTTTACGAGACGTGACAATATCACGTATTCGAGGGAGTAGGGTATTTAAGATACTTTTTTCGGTAGCGATACCTAACTGTTCAAGATGGTACTTAATGGCACTTGTCCCTGAATGCTTTCCGATAGGGTAGGCTCGAGTAGAACCGACCTCTTTGGCATCAAAAGGTTCATAAGCTTTGGTATTTTTTAACATACCACTCGCATGAACACCGCTTTCGTGAGAAAAAATATGCTCACCGACAATAGGAGCATTGGTATTGAGCTCCATATTGGCGGCGCGACATACTGTTGTAACGAGAGAACGAATAGCACTAGAGTCTATAGGACGCTCTTGATTGTACAGATGTTTAAAAGTCATGAGAATCTGCTCAAATGAAGCGTTTCCTGCACGTTCTCCTAGTCCAACAACAGTTGTATTCACACTTATAGCACCGGCATCGATACCACTTAAGGCATTGGCGTTAGCGAGTCCAAAATCATTATGGGTATGCATTTCAATAGGAAGAAGGTCGAGAGCCGTTAAATGTTTTATAGTATTGTAGGTTTTTGTAGGAGTGAGTACTCCTACCGTGTCACAGTAACGAAATCGATCAGCTCCGAGTTCATGACCGAGGTGCATAATCTCTTCAATAAGCTCAAGCGAACCTCGCGAACTGTCTTCCCCACCAATGCAGACCATAAGACCTTCACGTTTAGCAGCTGATATGACGCTCTGCATCTCTCGAAACATGGCATCTTTATCGCCATTAAATTTGACATCTATTAAGATATCTGACACAGGTATAGAGAGATCAACGGATTGTACACCACACGCTAAAGAGGCATCAAGATCAGACATTTTCATACGGTTCCAGGTCATCATAGAAGCATTAAGACCCAAGGAGAGCAGGGTTTTAATATCTTCTTGTTCACGTTGACCCATTGCTGGAATGCCAATCTCAAGTTCATCAACACCGCAAGCATCAAGTTGCATGGCGATATCGATTTTTTCTTGGGTGTTAAACGCGACATAGGGAGCTTGTTCCCCATCGCGCAGTGTGGTATCGTTGATCAATGCCATAAACTTAGTTCGCTTCCATCTCTTCAGGGAGATTAAAATGCTTTCGTGCTGCTTTTAAAACAGAGGCTTCTATTGGCTGATACGCATAACTTTGATCGGCTACAAGACCTGCACTTGCTAGGTCATCTTGTGGACATCCTCCGATTTTAGCTGTTAAGATCAATTTACAATCTTTTAGTTTCTCTAAAATAGGATCGATTGGGTTTCCGCCATCAGGACCTGCGCAGTACTCATACTCAAGTTTACGGTGATGGATAAATCGAATACCAAGATCACCCGCTTCATAGATCAAGAACTCTTTAACCGAACCAAAGTGTTGGTTAATCATCCCTTCACCTGCGGTAGTCACCGCAACTAAAATGGTTTGACCATCAGAACTCATATCTTCTTTCTCTTTACGAACACGATCATTAGCCGCATCTAAAAAGCCTCTAAACTCTTCAATTTTTGC
>JAYEGP010000089.1:0-4148 GCA_034659135.1 Campylobacterota bacterium | reverse complement strand
TTAGTAGAGAGGCAGAGTTTTAGATCGGGTGCTCTCTCACGAACCAGCTCAAAGGTTTTAAAGGTTTTTTCTGGATTAGCAAGTGCATCACCAGGACCAGCAATACCAAGTACACTGAGACGTTGGACTTCTCCACCGACATACATCACTTTTTTTGCAGACTCTTCAGGTGTTAAACGCTCACTTGTGACACCAGGACGACTTTCATTAGAACAGTCATATTTACGGTTACAGTAATTACATTGAATATTACATGCAGGTGCAACAGCTACGTGAATACGTGCATAGTGGTGGTGGGCACCTTCTGAATAACAGGGGTGGTTATGGATCTTATCTTGAATATCCTGAGGCATCATCGCTTCAGCAGGGTTACTTGAACTACAGCTCATTATGGCTCCTTATTTTTTTGTATTAGGAATGTAATGACCTCGCAACATGTAGCTATAATCATTGTTATGCTCAAAGAATTGCAATAACTGTTCTCATAAATATAAACTTCTAATAAGACGCATAAAAACAAAGAATGACAATTTTGTAGAGATGTCTATTTTTACTCACATTTAAACCTTGCTAGCCAATAGAATAAATATTGCAATTATTCAGTATAAAAAGGAAATTGTAGATGAAATTCGCACTACCACTTGATTTAGATCATCATGTTTACAGGTATAACCCTTGTAGTGCATCGAAGTTTGCAATTTATACCGTACATGGGAATTCTAAGTCCGTTACTTATACCTTGTTAAGCATTGTAGATAACCCATGGGTGGCTACTGATGGTAAGATGGTTTGTGATCCAGCAGCGCGACTAAGTCAGTGTGATGAGATAAGTGAAAATGATATCAACCACATTGCAGAACATTATGTACTTCTTGAAGCACTTAATGGTTGTGATTACCTCTTGGGACAAAATTTTTGCGATAACACAATTCGTACGATGAAAAATGCTGGGATCAAAATTTTTACAATCCCGCCTTTTAATTCCCAAAGCGACAAAGCGATACGACATTTTTTAATAGGAGCAAAAATTGCAGATTCAGTTGAATACATACACCATGCATCTTGAGGATGAACCTCTTGATATCGGATACGCTTCTGAGAAAGTTTCCGTAAAAGACAGTAGTGGAAACGTACAGATTTTAGGCGGGCAAAATGGTAAAACTCAGGTTATTGTCTCGACGCCTTTCATTGATGATAAGTTTATAGATGAGCTCAAAGAGATGAGTAAAGTTCTTCCTAAAGGCGGAGATTATGAAGTCAATACTAGCATCATTGTGGCTAATAATGAACACCTTAATCCTGATATTAATAATATCGATTTTTTTGTTGATCATGATGATGAGTTTGGCGATTGGTACGGGGTTCGTCTTAGTGATGGCCCTTGTGAAAAAGAGCTTACCAAGGCACTTTTTATCATCAGTAAAGACGGGGCACTCTTTTACGATGAGTTTGTAACAAATCTACATGAAACATTTAATTTAGAGACCTTGGTCCGCAAGGTCAATGCTGCTCAAATCTGCTATACAGGAAAAGGATGTCATTAATGAGTGAACTAATTGAAACGATAAAAAAAGAGATACGTAACCAGAGTACAGTACCCTATTTTGGAATAGGAATATTCGAAGGGGTGATGACAAAAGAGGGTGAAGCCATGCCTCATGATTCTGATTCACTCATCTTGATGATGAATAATGGGCGTGAGATGAGTCCTCGTCTGATGTTTGAATATTCACGTGCAGCGATGCACCTTGAACAGCGTCGAGGGGTAGATTATATTCAACAACTCACAAACCATATTTTTACTAAGCCGTTCGAAGCGACACCGCTTCAAAAAGCTATTGTTGATATGGCACCGCGATATATTATCGATACTAACCGTGACAGTAAATTTCAAGAACTTTTGAGTTTTCAATCGCACTACCTTATTCTTGGAAAATCAAGAATTCTTGCTGATCTTAACCGTTACGAGCTTTATGAATATGACTTAGAGAATAAAAAATATTTTCAAGTCGAAGAAGAGGCACTTGACGAGGCTAAGCCTATTCTTTTTAAACCGATGGGTGCACCACTGCCTGAACCGACCTATATTATTTCTGATGCAGATTATGTGGATTGGCTAACCGAAGCTATGGGTGGATTTGCTATGCCTTCAGCACTTAAAAGTTACCGTAAAACAAAGAAGTACCTCTTTTTAGGAACACTTTTTGATCGTGATACCGACCGTATGGTGGCTAATGAGCTCACTATGGACCTTGAGGGCGGATATGTCATCAATGATAAAGAGTTGAGTAAAAAAGAGAAAAAATTTATTGAAAAACATAACTTGGAATTGATTGAGATGAGCTTAGCTGATTTTGTCAAAGCCTTTGTTAACTAAGGAGTAAATATGCCAATGATTCCAACAGTCAAAGATGTTTCACCTCGAGGAGAACGCTACTTTGATCTATTTTCTAAACTTTTAAATGACCGTGTGATTGTCATTACTGAACAAGTAGATGACCATATGATGGGGGTTATTGTCTCTCAACTTCTCTATCTTGAAGCGCTTGACTCTGAAGAACCGATTCATATCTATATCAGTTCTCCTGGTGGTTCTGTGATGGCAGGACTTGCTATTTTGGATACGATGCAGCTTATCTCTGCTCCCGTACATACTTATGCTATGGGTATGGTTGCTTCAATGGCTGCAGTGTTATTTACGTGCGGAGAGCCAGGACATCGTTATATCTTGCCAAATGCTGAAGTGATGATTCATCAACCTCTAGGTGGTGCGTCGGGACAAGCAAGTGATATTGAGATTCAAGCTAATCACATTATTAATCTAAAAAAACGTCTGTATAAAATTCTCTCCAAAGCAACAGGGCAAACCGTACGTACAATAGAAAAAGAGAGTGACCGCGATAACTTTTTTGAAGCGAAAGATGCAGTAAAATTTGGTTTAGCTGATACGGTACTTGATTCTTTAGGCTCTAAGGAGGTCTCATGAGTAGTGAAAAAAACTGTTCATTTTGTGGAAGAGCGCAGAGTGAAGTCAAAAAAATGTTTAGCTCTGAAAAAACCCATATCTGTAATGAGTGTGTGACTACCTGCTCAAACATCTTACAAAAAGAGGTAAAGTACGAACAGCGTCAAGAGCTTAACCAACAGCTACCAACACCAGAGAAGATTGTTGAGTTTTTAGACAAATACATTATTGGTCAAGAAGATGCTAAAAAAGTGATGGCAGTAGCACTGTATAATCACTATAAACGTATAGAAAACCCAACGTACAATAATGTTGAGTTAGAAAAAAGTAATATCTTACTTTTAGGCCCAACAGGTAGCGGTAAAACACTGCTTGCTAAATCACTGTCACGTATCATGAATGTACCTTTTGCAATAGCTGATGCTACTGCTTTAACGGAAGCGGGTTATGTGGGAGAAGATGTTGAGAGTATTCTCTCAAGACTTTTGGCTTCAGCAAACTTTGACATTGAACTCGCACAACGCGGAATTATCTATATCGATGAGATTGACAAGATCGCTCGAAAGTCTGAAAGCTCCACTATGGGACGTGATGTCTCTGGTGAGGGAGTACAGCAAGGATTACTTAAAATCTTAGAAGGCGCAGAAGTTTATGTTCCTGTTAAAGGGAGTCGTAAAAACTCTACAACAGAGACCGTACTCTTTGACACTACTCATGTTCTTTTTGTCTGTGGGGGTGCTTTTGTCGGATTAGTTCCCGATAAACATACCAAAAAGAGTAATAAAGTCGGTTTTGGATCGGTACAAAAAGCTGAGATGAAACAGCATAAGATCGATCAAAAAGCTTTAGTACATTACGGGATCATTCCAGAGTTTATAGGACGTATTCCTGTTATCGCTCAGCTTATCGAGCTTGATCGTGATCAGATGGTTCAGATTTTACAAGAGCCAGACAATGCGCTGATCAAACAGTTTCAAGCACTCTTTGAAATGGACGGTATTGAACTTCAGTTTGAAGACAAAGCCCTCGATGCTATTGCTCAAAAAGCGATAGACAAAGGAGTGGGAGCTCGTGGACTTCGTGGAATTATCGAAGAGGCAATGCTGCCAATTCAGTTTAGCTCTCCTTCAAAAGAGAACCTCCAAACCTGTACTATTACTGAAGCGGTTATTGAAGACCCTGA
>JAYEGP010000088.1:0-4250 GCA_034659135.1 Campylobacterota bacterium | reverse complement strand
TCTTTTAGCCCTAGTCAAACGATTTTAATCGTCGCGTAGCTAAGGCTATGCTCCTCATAAAATAGTGTGACTAGAACTAAAATAGCAATCGCTTAGATTTACATTTTATTCAATTCTGATTCCTTACCTTTATTCTGAAAGACGCGCTATACTCGCACTTAAAGCTTTAAGTTTCGACTCTAGCTTTTCATAACCACGATCTAGATGATAGATGCGGTGGACATTTGTCGTGCCATTGGCGATAAGTCCAGCCAAAACTAATGCACTTGACGCACGCAGGTCTGTTGCCATGACATCGGCACCATTAAGCTCTGTTGGACCAGTAATTGTCGCGGAATTACCGTTGAGTTTGATATCAGCACCTAAACGCTGAAGCTCACTCACATGCATAAAGCGATTTTCAAAAAGACGCTCTTCTATGACGGATGTTCCGTTAGCTTGCGTGCATAGCGCGAGAAATTGTGCTTGCATATCGGTAGGAAAAGCGGGGTACTCTTGGGTGACGATAGATACGGGTTTAATATCTGTCGCTGGATGTATCGTAATCGTCTCAGCACGCATCTCAAAACTAAAACCCATCTCTTCAAGTTTGCCTGTTACGGCTTCAAGATGATCGGAACGGACTTTTTTTAGCGTTATTGTATCGCCTGTTATGGCGGCACCACAGAGATATGTTCCCGCTTCAATACGATCAGGAATAATTTCAAATGGCGCAATTTCTAAGAGTCGGCGATCACTTCCATAGATAATCAGTTCAGAGGTTCCGATACCTTCGATATTGACACCGCTATTACGAAGGACTTCACATAACTGCACGACTTCAGGCTCTCGCGCCGCATTGGTAATCGTAGTTTTACCATGAGCTAGAGCCGCCGCCATGACAATATTTGCTGTGCCTGTAACGGTGATTTTATCAAAAATAATGTGGGCACCTTTAAGGCCCTCTTTAGCCTCAGCATAGACATAACCTCCATGAATGGTGATTGTGGCTCCCATCATCTCCAAGGCTTTAAGGTGCAGATCAATTGGGCGTTGCCCTATCGCACAACCGCCAGGAAGAGAGACTTCACAATGGCCCTCACGTGCTAATAGGGGACCAAGTACTAAAATCGAAGCACGCATGGTCTTAACAATGTCGTATGTGGCCTTGGTGTGGATGATGTGAGAGGTATTGATCTCAACCGTATGGGCATCATGTGTAAAGGTAGCACCGAGATGTTCGAGGAGTTTTAATAAGGTCTTAATGTCTTTAACATCAGGCATATTGGTGATGCTAACACTGTTTTTAGCTAAAAGTGTCATAGCGATTAGGGGAAGTGCTGCATTTTTAGCGCCAGAGATAGTGACATCACCATTAAGGTGTGTTGGTCCTTGTATCTGTAAGTAGTCCATAGTTATTCCAAATTGAAGATGATGAATTATAGTGGAAATGGTATAATAAGGCACTAAATATTAGGGGATGCTGTGAGTTCTGCACTTGATAGAATAAACGATTTAACGTCAAAAATCTCTAGGTATGAGCTTTCACGTAAGCAAAACCTCATAAAACTTGAGAAACTTTTTCATGTTCTTCATATCGATGAGAAGGTCGATACCTTTGCTGACCTTTTTCATTTTAAAGCAATAAATCTCTCTGGCATAGGATTAAGCGCTGAAAATTTAGGTGTGATTCAAGAGGGAAAATATATACAGATCATTGCAATCAGTTATGAGGCGAAGGCGGTTGTGAAAAACAAAAACAGTTCACTGGCATATTTTGGTCGTTCTGACAAGATAGAAGAGTCTTTAAAAAATGAGGTTGTGGCTTTTGTTTTAGGATGGCGTTTTGAGAAAAGTTTTCGTACGCTTGAACATTATAATGAACTCATAGCGTCCCTGCCAACAGATGCGTAAATTCTGGTTTTTACTCTGGTTTGACTGGGCACTTTGGGTTAGCGTTTCAAGTCTTATTTTTGCGGCTGTTATAGATTTTTTTGTAACGGGAACACTCTATGTATTAAAAGGGATGGCTGAGCTTAATAGCGAGACCTTGAGTGCCTTGGCTGATATCTGGCTCTTTTGGTTTGGTATTATCTGGAGTGTCACACTTTTGCTGAGTATCTTTTTAAGTATGAAACGTTTTTTTAATGTCTGTCATGATGGATGGAAGTTACAACTCTTTACATGCGCTGTAAAGAATGCAGAAGTCATTGATATTGTACTACTTGGAGATATTGTCAAAGTGTGGCGAAAATGGTTGATGGCCTTAATCTGGGCTGTTGCAACTGAGATTTTAATGGTGAGTGTCGTGCGCTATATTTTGGGTTTTGGCATCGGTTTTTGGGAGTGGTTTACTATGGGATGGCTGTACCTATTTATCCTGCTCGCAGCATGGGTATCTTTACCTCTTATGGCGGCACGTTGTCAGCGTGTTACAATAACATCATGTTAATATTTTTAGATACCGAGACGACAGGCTTGGAAGATGCTGATAGAATCTGTTCTATTGGACTAATAGTGTATGATGAGGGTACAGCTACTCCCTATTATGAACTGATTAAACCTCCACGAAAGACAAAACCTGAAGCGTCTGCGGTGCATCATATCACCAATGAGATGCTTAAAGATAAAAAAGTATTTAAAGCATCTTACATGTACACTCTTCTTCAGCAACTAAATACCCAAGACAATGTGCTTATTTCTCATAATATTCACTTTGATCTTAAGATGTTAAAAAAAGAGGGCTTTGTCTGGCAGGGTGGTATTATCGATACACTAAAGTGTGTACGACATCTCATCCCTGAATGTGAGCAGTTCTCTTTACAATACTTGCGTTATGAGCTTCAACTTTATAAGTATGAAAAAAATGATTTAGAGATAGCAGTACAAGCCCATAATGCACTCTCTGATGCCTTACATGTAAAGCTTTTATATGAGTATCTTCTTGAGATGTCGAATCAAGATGAACTTGAAGAACTCACCATGAAAAATGTTTTACTGAGTAAATTTTCCTTTGGTAAATATAAGGGGCGTTATATTGAAGAGATTGCGATGCATGAACGCGGTTATCTTGAATGGATGCTACATAACATGCAAGATATAGATGATGATTTGCGCTACAGTCTTGAGTATTGGTTATGAGTTTCGATATAGTTACATGTAAAGATTAAGGATTAAATTGAAAGTAGCAGTTCAGTGTGTTTCTCCCCTATTGCAACGAAGTTTAGAGCTTTTTTTAAAAGACTCATTAAGCACTATAAAGCATTGTGATGTCGTGATTCGCGATAAGAAAGTGTTTGATAATGAACATATGTGTCTTATCATAGGTAATGATGAATCAGCGAGTTTACAAAAACCTTTTTCAAAATCACAGCTTTATATGGCACTTGAAAACTTAATTGAAACAGATAAAGACCGAGAAAGAGTTATTGAGATTGTGCAAGAGCCTAAAGAATCAGGTGCTCAAGACCTTAATGATTTTGATCTCTTAGAGAAACGTATTGCAATGTTGACCCAAGAGTATCAAGACAATATCATAAAAACGGTTCGTGCCTTTTATGAAAAATAAACCTTTAAGTAAAAAAATCGTTGCCGGAAAATATAGAGGCAAAACTCTGCTGCTCCCCTCAAAAGATACCACGCGCAGTTCAAAAAGTATTGTCTTAGAATCTTTTTTTAACACGATACAATTTGAGATTATTGATGCCACCTTTGTAGAGCTTTTCTCTGGCAGCGGTTCGATTGGACTTGAAGCCTTAAGCCGTGGTGCAGACAAGATCATTTTTATGGAACAAGATCGTGAGGCACTCAAAGTATTGAGCTTAAATATTGCTCAGACAGATACTTCTAAGTGCGAAGTTATTAGAGGCGATACCTTTTCAAACATCAAACAGGTAACAGATAAACTCTTACATGTAAAGCAAAAAGCATATTTTTTTATTGATCCGCCATTTTCGTATCGTGAGGGCATGGAAGAGATCTATAATAAGATGCTAGACCTTATAGCAAAGCTCCCTGTAGAGGTGGTTAAACTCATTATAATTGAACATATGAGTAGTTTAAAACTTGATGATACTATCGGACCTTATAGACTTCAAAAATGTAAAAAATTTGGGAAAACTTCACTAAGCTACTACACTTTGCTTGCCAGCAAGGAGTGAAAAAAGACTCCATTTGTAGCTATATTGTGCTACAATATTGAAAAGAGGAGTTGTTATGTCTTTAAATGCAACGGTTAGAGCAAGAGTAGATGAAAGATTGAAACTTGATGC
>JAYEGP010000087.1:0-19157 GCA_034659135.1 Campylobacterota bacterium | reverse complement strand
AAAAAGAAGATCAAAAGATAGAGAAGTTATCATTGTTCTAAAAAGTTAGTGCTGTTGCCTTCAGGCAATCAAACCGCTTTGAGCGGTTCCCATTAACAAGCCTCCGGCTCTGCCGGAGGTCGTGACTATCTTGGAGTCGCCCTATACTTTTTAGTGGATTTATATTATGATGTGTGTTATGAAACGAGTTAACAATTTTTTTTCCAGTGGTTTTGATTTTTCTGAAAACGAGTATGAGTTAAAACTTCACTATTACCTTTATAATAGCATCTTAGCGGTAGTGATAGTAATGCTCACTATTTTGACAACGGTTCGTCTTCTTGAAGAGAATTATTTCCAAGCAGCTGTCGATGCTGTTTTTGTGCTTTTAGCATTCATAAGTATCTATTTCTTAAGACAATCACAAAAATACAAGCAGACAATTACCATTATACTTCTTAGTGCATTTTTTGTATTGGTCTCCATATCGTTTATCAATGTTAATCGAAGTGTCGTAGGGGCGAGTTGGTTTATTGTTTTTCTTTTTCCTGTCTTTTTTTTATTTGGATATAGGCTAGGAAAAGTTGTCGCCTTTTTGGCTTTAGCCAGTGTATCGATATTGAGCTTTATAGGTGAAGGTGCTTATACGATATTTGAATACTTTTACATTATGATGCCACTCTTGATGAGTATCATCTTCATCGTTATTTATGAAAAAAGAAACAGTGACGCGAAGTTGATGTTAGCAGTTAAAAATCAATTTTTAGAAGATGAGGTGGAGCGTAAAACAAAAGCGCAGTTAGAGATCGAAGAACGTAATAGAGAACTCGCTCATGTCATTAATGATTCGAGTATTGAGCTCTATATTGTTGATTATGAAACGGATTATTTTCTGTATGTCAATAAGGGAGCCTTAGAGAAGATTGGATATAGCTATGAAGAGATGTTAGAGATGACTGTTTATGATATCAATCCCTCCTTGACTGTTGCTATGGTGAATCAACTCAAAAGTACGGCTTCAACAGTAAAAAATATAATGAATGTCACACAACATCAAAAAAAAGATGGCACAGAGTATGGTGTGCAGTCGTTTATTCATCAGATGGTTTATGATAAAAAAGATGCTTATGTTATTTTTGATCTTGATATTTCTGATAAACAGAGATCAGAAAAAGAGTTGTTGCGACAAAAAGAGCTCTACAGCTATCAAGCACATTACGATGCTTTGACGGATTTACCAAACCGTGTGTTGCTTTTAGACAGATTGACACAGGCGATCTATAAATCCAATCGATCGATGCAGAGCGTGGCACTCTTTTTTATTGATTTAGATCAGTTTAAACAGATCAATGACTCTTATGGACATGATGTCGGCGATGAAGTTCTAAAAGAAGTGGCCTTACGGTTTAAAAAATTTTTACGTAGAGGAGATACGCTTGCCCGTTTAGGTGGCGATGAGTTTACTGTTGTGATGGAACAGGTGAATTCAGTGCATATCGCTTCAACTCTTGCTGAAAAACTGATAGAGAGTTTAAAACATGCTATTCTTGTGAATGATAAAGAGTTTTTTGTGACATGTAGTATCGGTATCAGCTTATACCCTGAAGATGCTGATGAACCTAGTATCTTGTTGCGAAATGCTGATGCCGCTATGTATAAGGCAAAAGATGAAGGTCGCAACACGTATAGTTTTTATACTACAGATATGACAGAAAGTGCTTTTCAACGACTCTCTATGGAAAATGATTTAAAACGTGCTATAAAAAACAATGATTTTATAGTCAATTATCAGGCACAGTATGATGCCAATCATAATGACATCATAGGCATGGAAGCTCTGATTCGTTGGCAGCATCCTGATAAGGGCATCATTTCACCAAATAAGTTTATTCCATTGGCAGAAGAGAATGGCATGATTGTAGAGATTGACCGTCTCATGATGCGTGATGCTATGGAGCAACATGTACAGTGGTATCAAGCAGGATTAAATCCAGGAACCTTGAGTTTAAATCTCTCTGTAAAACAGTTAGGTAAAGATGATTTTTTAGATATCTTAGATCATATGTTAGAGACGACTCAGTGTGAAGCAAGATGGTTAAAGCTTGAAGTGACGGAAGGTCAGATTATGTCAGATCCTGATCGGGCAATTTCAATACTTAAAAAGATACACGAATTGGGTATTGGGATAGCCATTGATGATTTTGGTACGGGGTACTCCTCACTCTCATACCTTAAAAAATTACCTATCGATCAACTTAAAATCGATCAATCCTTTATTCGTGACATACCTGATGATGAAGAAGATATCGCGATTACAAAGGCCATCATTGTCTTGGCAAAAAGTTTACAACTTGATGTTATTGCAGAAGGGGTAGAGACCGAAGATCAAAAAGCGTTTTTACTTCAAAACGGTTGTATCGCAATGCAAGGCTATCTATTTGCTAAGCCTGTTTCATCACGAGAGATGCAAGAAAAATTAATAAATAACTCGTAAGGAATTTATATGAAACGTCTTATACAGATCATCTTTCTTTTACATGTAAGCATGATGGTACAACTTTTTGCTGTGGAATCTCCGGAAAAAAGTGAAGAGAGTGCTCTTATTGAAGCCATTGAGCAGGTTGAAAAAGCGAACTATATAGAAGTCAGTGACATTCCTGAAAATGCTGTTAAGACCTTAGTGGAGCTTAAAAACGTCAAAGAACTTCTTAAAGAAAAAAAAAGTTCTTATGAACTTCATGAAGCCTTACCTTCGTATATAGTATCGATTGAGACGCTCTTAAAAGATCCTCTGTATGAGAATCTTGAAAAGCAGAGTATTCGAGAATTACGAAAAATGACTTCAGAATGGAAGGTCTATCTTACCCAGTTAAGGACTTGGGAAAAAGGTCTCAAAAAACGTATCGCTGTTTACGATACAAACCGTGATCTCTTAGAAAATTATTCTAAACTCTGGGCTGAAACACATATCAATGCCAACAAGAAGAGCGCGCCACAAGCGATACAAGATCATATCACTTCCGTTATTATTGAGATCGAAAATCTTAGAAATAGGGCAAAAGCATATTATGATGCGATTTTAACCGATATCAATCTTGTCAGCACTAATATCTTAGCCATCAATGAAGCCTTAGTCAGCATTGAAGATACCCAATTTATGTTGAACAATCGTGTCTTTTATCAAGATAAGATTCCTTACTTTGAACTTTTTACTCAAGACTCTTTTTCACCTGTAATGTATCTGAAAAGTGCGTACAACTCACTGCTAGAAAAGTTTCAAGAAGTTCGAATTTATTTACAAAACAATACGGATAAACTTTGGATTTTTCTTTTATATGTAGTACTCAATGCCGCTTTCATCGCCTATTTTAATTACCTGTATCGAAAACAAAAGCTTTTTGTTCGAGAAGAGTCATTAAGTAAAAAGAGATTCTTTTTTATTGGAAGACCCTTTTCAACTTTTTTTATATTGATTGTATTGTGGAATGTTATCTTATTGCCAGAACTCCCCGTATCGGTTAAAGAGTTTCAGCTTCTTATTATTTTAATTCCAATTTTTCGAATTTTATTGACGGTTATTCCTCAAGAAGCATTGAAACATTTTTATGGTTATGTTGGACTGTATGCGTTGGCACTTATTGAAAAAAATGCAATAGGATATGAACTTGATGGAAGAACCTTAAGCCTGTTTTTAACCATAGGATTCATTGTTTTTATCTATTATTTAATCCGTCACAAAGTTTTAGATAGCTTAGCTAAACCCTATTTTCTTACAATGATTTATAGAGTTTTGTATCTTTTGATTCTTCTGTTGGTGATATCGGTATTTGCAAACTTATATGGCGCGGTTCAGTTAGCGACACGCATTACAAACGGAAGTTTTGTTATTGTTCATGCCTCTTTAATCTTTTATACCTTGAGCATAATATTAACAGGTTATATTGTTATTATCTTACGCCGACGCATCTCTACAGCATCTAATGTTATTGAAAAATTTTCAAAACGCGTTGAAAATACAACAACATTCATCATTAAGCTTGCAATGCTCTTCTGGTGGTTTTTAATTGTCACTAAGGTCATAGGTTTTTACAACTATCTTGTGGAGTTTAAGGATGAGACGCTAGCACTCTCTTGGACAATCGCCTCAACAACAATATCGGTACAGTCCATATTTGATTTTATTATTATTATTTTAGGCACATGGTTTATTGCACGTATGGTGAATACGCTGCTTCAAGTTGAAGTGTACTCACGTTTTACACTGCCTCGCGGAATGCCAACTGCCATCACCACAGTACTGAATTATCTGATTATCATTAGTGGTATCTTGATAGCATTCTCTTCTTTGGGTATCTCTCCGGATCAGTTTGCTTTAGTCTTTGGTGCCTTAGGTGTTGGTATCGGTTTTGGTCTGAGAAATATCATTGCAAATTTTGTGTCGGGAATTATAATGGTATTTGAGCGTCCCGTGCAGATTGGTGATACGATAGAGATTAACAACACCATGGGTAAAGTCCTTGGAATTGGTACACGTTCAAGTACATTGAAAACTTTTGATGGTTCAGAAGTGATTATTCCCAATGCCGACTTTATAGCTAAAGAGATTACAAACTGGACACTTTCAGATGAACGTCGTCGTAAGGTCTTATCGTTTAAAGTAGATTTTGATAGTGATATTGAAGCCGTGATGGAAATTATGAAACGTGTTGCCACAGCGCATCGAGATGTTTTAGAAGATCCTGAACCCGTCACTGCATTTTTAGGTTTTGGAGAGTATTATTTAGAGTTTAAACTCTATTTTTGGTTGACAGAAAACCTTATCGGTGCACCAAGCGATATTGCTATAGGTATCTATAGGGAGTTCAAAGATGCAGGTGTCAAAATGCCACTGCCAAAACAGCAATTTATAAATACAAAATCTGAGGAGACAGAATGATTAAGGTTATACTTTCAATATTTTTACTTGCCCTATCTCTCTATGGAGAAAAAAGCATTAAGGTCTTAACTCGTAATGCCCCAACAACCTACTTTTTTGCTGCTGATGGAACCCAAGCAGGCTTTGAATTTGATCTGATGAATGCTTTTGCCAAAGAGCGAAACTATAAGCTCAACTTCATTGTCAAACATTCCATCAAAGAAGTTATTGAAGCTTTGGAAAAAGGTGAGGGTGATATCGCTGCTGCGGGTTTAACCCGTACGGATTTGCGCAGTCAAGAGTTTTTGATTACACCAGGTTATTACGATGTGCAGGAGCAGATTGTCTGTGGTTATGGTAAAAAGCCCAGCAGTGTTGATGATCTTGAAAAATATTCGATTCAGATCATAAAAAAAAGTAGTTATGTAGAGAGTATGCAAGCCCTTAAAAAGAGGTATCCATTGTTAACATGGAGTGAGGATGAGGGATATACAACCGAACATATATTTGACAAGATCGATAAGAAAAAGATTGATTGTACGGTTGCAGATTCAAATATTATTGCGATAAATCGTCGCTATTTTCCTCATTTACATGTAGCATTTCCTGTAAGTGAAACGCGTACGCTTGCATGGATGTTGCCTAAGGCAAGCAGTTCATTTCAACTCAGCAATGAGATCACGCAGTGGATTTTAAAGTTTAAAGAATCAAAAAAATATGCTCAGATAAAAGATCGTTATTTTGCCCATACCGAGTTTTTTGATTATGTAGATATTTCGGTATATCATAAGCGTATTAAAACGGTGCTGCCTAAATATATAGATTCGTTTAAGCGTGCCGGGAAAAAATACGGCTTAGACTGGAGACTGCTTGCAGCTCAGGCGTATCAGGAGTCTCACTGGAATCCTAAGGCAAAAAGTCCTACTGGTGTACGCGGAATGATGATGCTGACACTTCCCACAGCGAAAGAGCTTGGCGTGACAAATCGTCTGAATTACCGTCACAGTATTGAAGGTGGTGCCAAATATATGAAAAATCTTTTACGACGCACCTCTGATGGCGTTAAAGGTAAGCGTGAACGCTACAAGTTTGCCTTGGCTGCATACAATATTGGTATGGGACATCTCTTTGATGCTATCAGATTAGGTAAAAATCTTGACAAAAATCCTTATACTTGGGTGAATATGAAAAAAATTCTACCACTCTTATCTGAGAGGGACCATTATAAAGAGTTGCGTTATGGTTATGCAAGAGGAAGTGAGCCGGTTAAGTATGTGACACGTATCAATAATTATTATGATATTTTGAAACGTTACCATAAGTAAAATGAAATAGTTTTGTAATATAATGACTGTAAGATAACTGATATTCTTTAAGAAAGGAATTATCTATGCGAGTCGTCATTATTGGTGGTGGAATCGCCGCAGTCTATTTAGCCAACTCTTTTTTAGAAAAAGATACCTCAGTTGAGGTTGTGATTGTCTCTGAGGAGACGTATCCCCCTTATGACCGGATTCATCTCTGTGCATTGGTTGATGGAAGCAGTGGTGTTGATGATATCGCCCTTGAACTTCATCCTCAGGCACGTTATGAACTCAATCAAAAAATCGAGAAAATCGATTCCAAAACAAAGCGCATCTTTTCTCAGCATGGTGTTTTTTCGTATGATTATCTTATTATCGCAACGGGATCAAAACCACGAGCGCTTTTTGAGTGTGAAACTCTTGAAAATGTAACAACCTTTCGAAGTGCTGATGATAGCTTTAAGATAGCTAAGAACATAAAAGATAAAAATGTTGTCATCATGGGTGTGGGGCCTATTGGTCTGGAACTCTGTGACACACTGACTAAAATGGACGCTCCTAAAGGTATCTATCTTATCTCACGAGGAAAGCATCTCTACTCTAAAGATTTAACCCCAGCATCAATTTCACTCATTCAAGATATCTTTGAAGCCGATCCCCGAGTGAGTATCTCATTTAATGATGAGATCATCTCTAAAGAGATAGAGGGCAATACGGTACGCTCTATTGAAACACGTCATCATCATATTGAAGACCCTTTTATCGTTTTTGGAGTAGGAATCATGCCTAATGTTGCTTTTGCCTCTGAGGCCGTTAGCATCAATAAAGGGATTTTAGTTGATAAGAGTATGCGATCATCTGATCCTTTCATCTACGCCGTAGGGGAAGCAGCAGAAGTGGGCGAACATGCTTATCTAGCGGGTCGAGTCAAAGAGTGTACCTTACAAGCGGATGCAGCGGTTTCAAATATTTTAGAAATGGAAGTATCTGTATTTGAGCCTGAAGCGGCGATAGATGGACTTAAAGTGGGCTCATTCTTATTTGCCGATGTGAGTCATCCCGCTTATAACATGAATGATGAAAATAACGAGAGTATTGTCATTGAGAGTAAAAAAGAGCATCGTATCGATCAATATATCATTAATAGTGATAGGTTGATGCGTTTTGTCGGGATCAATACCAACCTTGACATTATGGCGCTGAAAAAGATGATTGAGCGTGGAGAAAATGTTGACGCCGCTTATTTTTACCAGAACCGACTCATCTCAGAGCGAGGGCGTCTGATTTGCAGTTGTGAAAGTGTCTATACGCAAGATATTATTGACATGACTCAAGAGAATGCCATCACTTCATTTGGGGAGTTAAAACCCTTTAGCTCTGCAGGGCGTACCTGTGGGCGTTGTAAGAAAGATATCTCTGATTTGATTGCGGCAACTCCTGTTGATCCGCAAGAAGCTGCTCGCATCAAGGCTGAAAAAGCTGCTGCTATTGAAGCTAAAGCCATGGAAACAATCAAAAAACGGATAGAAAAATATAATCGTCTCCACCCTGCCAATCAGATCAGTGGCGACAATCTTCAAGAGGCACTAAAGTCGCTTGATATGAATAGAGAGTACAATCGTTGGGTCTCCATGATTACCGCTTCAATGCGTTTAAATCCTGAGTATGAGTGCTTGGTCAATACCGGTATTGAACAGCTCAACAAAATACCTATTATCTGGCTTGAACTCTCTGATTGTAGTGGAAATTCGGAAGGCTTTATTAAAACCGCACATCCTAAAGTGGATGATCTGATTTTAAAATACATATCGCTTGATTATCATGAACTTCTCATGGCCGCCTCAGGTGATCAATCTGAAAACGCTTTAGATGCTATCATTAAAAATGATGCGGGTAAATATATTTTGATGGTAGAGGGTGCCGTACCTCTTGGGCTTGATGGGAAATATCTTCGTATCGGCCCTAAGGGTGAAACGGGATTAGCGCTGTTGAAGCGATGCGCTAAGGATGCGGCGGCGGTTATGGCTATAGGTTCATGCGCTTTAGATGGCGGTGTCGTTGCCGTTTCGCCTAATCCTACAGGAGCAGTTGGGGTAGCCGAAGCTTTAGGACGTGATGATATTATTAACCTTCCGGGGTGTCCCGTGAATCCTATTAACATTGTGGGAACCTTAGTGCATTACATTATGTTTGATGAACTGCCTGAACTCGATGCTAAAAATCGTCCCAAATGGGCGTATAGCTACCGCATACATGACAACTGCGAACGTCGGGGTCATTATGATCTGGATGAATTTGTTTTAGAGTGGGGTGATGAGGGAGCCAAGCAAGGATGGTGTCTGTTTCAAATGGGCTGTAAAGGTCCTTACGCAGATCTCAACTGTTCTATGGTGAAGTTTAATGAAGGTACCAGCTGGCCGGTTCAAGTCGGTCATGGCTGCTTTGGCTGTGGTGAGGGTAAAATTGCTTTTGAGCACTATGCCAACAATCGAAAACTAGAGGAAGCAACTGATGGCAAATCGTAAAATTATTATTGATCCTATTACACGTATTGAGGGACATCTGCGCATCGAAGTAGAAGTTGATGAAGAGAATGTCGTTCAAGAAGCGTGGGCTTCAGGGCAGCTTTTTCGTGGTATTGAGACGATTTTAAAAGGGCGTGATCCTCGCGATACGGGTCTTATCGCTCAGCGTATTTGTGGGGTCTGTACCAATTCGCATTATCGTGCTTCTATCAGTGCGGTTGAAGATGCTTATAAGATGAAATTACCTGATAATGCTGAGATTATTCGAAACTTGGTTTCACTCTCACTCTTTGTTCAAGATCACATTGTTCACTATTACCATCTGCACTCTTTAGATTTTGTGGATGTGGTGAGCGCTCTTGAAGCCGATTGTAAAAAAGCAAATGAGGTCGCTAAAACTTATCACAGCTATCCGTATCGCTCTTCTATTGGGCATTTTGAAGCGGTCAAAGAGAAACTTACTGGTTTTGTAGGTGCAGGGCGCTTAGGGCTTTTTGCTAACGGCTACTGGGGACATGCCTCATACAAGCTTACTCCTGAAGAGAATCTCATCCATATGAGTCACTACCTTGATGCCTTACAAGTGCAAAGAGAGTTAAGTAAAGCCATCGCTATCTTTGCAGGAAAAACGCCTCATCCTCAAAACTTGGTTGTGGGTGGAGTGACGAGCGTTGCTGATATGCTTAATCCGCAACGTGTGAATGATTTTATGTTTATCTTAAAAGATACACGAGACTTTATCGAGCGTGCTTATATTCCTGATATGAAGATGATTACTAAGGCGTATCGTGAAGAGATGAAAGCAGGAGTGGGGCGCGGCAGTGGTAACTTTATGTGCTGTGGCGGGTATCAGTTTGCTAAAGCGAGTATGCTTTTTGAAGATGGTGTCATTTATGGACATGATTTTGAGAACCTAGAAGCCTTTGAAGAGGAGTACATCACCGAAGAAGCTTCGCGAGCATGGTATAGCGATGAAGAACCAAAACGACCTTATGATGAGTCAACAGAGCCTTTTTATACGGATTTAAATGATGATGGCTCACTCAAAACCGAGGGTAAGTACAGCTGGGTTAAAGCGCCACGTTATCAAGGCAAACCGATGGAAGTCGGCCCTTTGTCGAGGATGATTGTTGGTTATGAAAAACGCTCTGTCGTTATTCGTCCCTATATGGAGCGTTTTATGGAAGCGACGAACATGGAACTCATCGATTTTTCAAGTACGATTGGACGTAATGCCGCGCGCGCTGTTGAAGCAGAAATCTGTTGCGATTATATCTTCTATTTTGTCTCTGATATGATTGAAAATATTAAGTATTATGATGAAGAGACATGGAATAAATATACCTTTGATGAACTGCCTCAATCTGCCAAAGGTCGAGGAATTTTTGAAGTGCCTCGTGGCGTTTTAGCACATTTTGTCAATATTGATGAGGCTAAAGTCAGTAATTATCAAGCGGTCGTACCGACAACATGGAACGCCTCACCCAAAGATGCTGACAATGTACGAGGCCCTTATGAAGCGTCACTTATCGGCTTAAAACTTAAAGACCCAGCCAAGCCTTTAGAAGTACTTCGAGTGATACACTCTTTTGATCCCTGTCTGGCGTGCGCTGTCCATGTAGTAGATAGTAAAGGAAAATCTTTGGCACAATATAAAATTAATAGTGAGTGCCGCTTATAAGAGGGTAGAGGAGTTTTTATGCAACTGATTATGCTACTGATATTTCTTCCTATGGTTTCAGCATTCGCTGTTGTCCTTAGCCGATCTATGGCTTTACAATATATGCTAACGGGTGTGACTGCCTTAACACTTACGCTTATCTCTGGGTATCTTTTTTTTACACCTCTTGAATTTAGCGTGAACTCTGTGGCGCTATTGGATTATCTGTTTATAGGAGCAGATATTATATTGTTACTCTTTTTTATCTCTCAAGGGTACGCTTTTAAAAATATGAAAGTCTTAGGTTTGGCACTGTTGCAGTTGCTGATCTATCTTTTTATTGAAATTTTTTTAGCGCATGGTGGGGGAGTTTTCTTACATGTAGACACGCTTGCAAAGGTGATGTTTCTTATTATCAATGGTGTAGGCGGCATTATTGTTGTCTATGCTTTACACTACATGCGTGATGAGGCCATGAGTGCACTAAAAAAACGATTTTTTATTGCGGGGCTTTTACTCTTTCTCTCTATTATGAATCTTATTGTCATGGCAAACTCTCTACTGCTTTTTTTCTTTCTTTTTGAGATGACAACCTTGGCTTCGTACCTACTTATCGCTTTTAGAGGAGATGATATTAGCCGAGCTAACGCGCTTCGAGCACTCTGGATGAATCAGATTGGGGGCGTGGTGATCTTATTAGGCACTGTTGTGGCGATAGGTGCGTTTGAGAGTGTCTATTTCGATGTGTTGATGCACGCTTCTGGGGGATATCTACTTTTTGTGATTGCGCTATTAAGTATGGCGGCTTGGGTGAAAGGGGCATTGCTTCCCTTTGATAGCTGGCTTTTAGGGGCAATGGTAGCACCTACACCGGTAAGTGCTATTTTGCACTCCGCCACCATGGTAAAGATTGCTCCGTTTATGATTTTGAAATTTGCGCCCGTTTTAGCAGGGACATTAGCGGGAAGCTTGCTTAGTGTTGGTGCCTCTTTAGTGTTTGTAGCCGCATCCTATCTGGCACTATCAAAAGAGATGCTCAAAGAGATTTTGGGATATTCAACAATAGCGCTTCTTGCTTTGATGATGGCCATAGCTGCTATTGGAACAGCTGAGAGTAGTGTTTTAGTGATGGTGCTTATCTTTTTTCATGCAGTCTCTAAGGCCTTACTCTTTTTAGGTGCTGGGGTGATTGAAAAACAGCATCATGTTAAAAGCATCGAGGCTATGAAAGGTCTTGTTGAACGTGCCCCTCAAAGTACATGGATTATGATACTGGGCTTTATCGCTTTGACCTTACCGCCATTTGGTCTGTTTATGGGAAAACTTTGGGCGATAGAGCTGCTGGCATCCACGCTTGTTGTGATGCCTCAATACCTCATTGTTTTACTTGCACTTATCGTGGGGAGTGTTATTATGGTATTGCTCTATTTTAAAGTGGCTTCGCACCTCTTAGCCAATCGCAGCGATGAAGCTCCTCATGAGAAAGAGTACCTGCCTATAGGCTTCTCTTTTCCTCTGTATTATCTCATAGCACTTTTAGGTTTTGCAACACTGTTTTTACTCTATAATGCTCATGAAAATGCACTCTATTGGCTAGGGCTACCTTTTATGATTATTATCATCGTTCCCTATTTTTTAAAAACATTAAGAAGTTTTGATCGCAGTAAGGTCTATCACTGTGGTGAGCGTGAGGAGTTTGATGGTGCAGAGCTCTATTTTCAATTAAATGCACTCAGTAGAGAGCGACTTTACCTTTTCTTTACCTTGATTTTTATAGGACTTGGCGTGAGTGGAGTACTATCATGACACTTTTTTGGATTTTACTTGCTCCCGTACTTGGTGGTTTCGTCTATGGATTTGAACGCGTTTTGCGTGCACGAATGCAACGTCGTCAGGGGCCACCTCTTCTACAGCCCTTTTACGATATGTTTAAGCTGATGGATAAACGTACGCTTGTGGTTCATGCCTTACATGTAATGCTTGGTATGACACATTTTTTACTCTTGTGGTTGAGCGTGGCTGCCATCTTTTATGGTTTTAATCTGCTTTATGTGATCTTTTTACATCTGTTTGCTCTCATTGTTCTTGTCATTGCAGCTTATAGTGTACGCTCGGTCTATTCGCATCTTGGAGCCAATCGTGAGCTTTTGGCATTGGTGGCGTATGAGCCGATTTTGATTTTAGTGGCAGTTGGTTTTTATTTGAGTTCAGGCAGTTTTGAAATCAGCACTATTTTAAATAGAGAACACTACCTTTTAGAGATGCCTCTGTTGCTAGTGGCATTGATGATGATTATTCCCATTAAGGTGAAGAAATCTCCTTTTGATGTTGTCGAAGCCCATCAAGAGATTGTGGGTGGTGTTGAGGTAGAGTATAGCGGTCTCTTTTACGAGTTTATCTATATGGCACGTTTTTTAGAGTATCTTTTTATTTACAGTTTTGTCTTTCTTTTTGGAGGTAGTGATACACTTTTAGGGGTAGGTTTAGTTTTAGGTGCTTTTTTGATTATCAATCTTGTAGATAATGCCACGGCTCGTGTTCGAACAGTAGATATGCTTAAAATTGTCTACGCTATCGCATTTAGCGCAGCCGTAATCAATATAATCTGGATAGTGTTATGAAGTTTTTTAAATCTTTTCGTAAAAAATCTCCTTGGATTCTTCACTATAATGCAGGAAGCTGTAATGGATGTGATATTGAAATCCTTGCTGCGATGGCACCAAAATATGACTTAGAACGTTTTGGTGTCATCAATACTGGAAATCCTAAACAGTCCGATATTTTTTTAGTGACAGGACCGGTGACTTATCGCTCACGTGAGCGTTTAGTCGAACTGTATACCTTGATGCCAGAACCTAAGGTTGTGATTGCCTTAGGCTCTTGTACCTGTACGGGCGGGGTATTTCGAGATATGTATAATGTTGAAGATGGGATTGATCATTACATTCCTGTTGATGTGTATATCCCAGGATGCGCCGCGTCTCCGCAACTTATTATTGATGGTCTGACTAAGGCTGTTGGTATATTAGAGCAAAAATCAAAGGCGATTGAACTGCCATTAAAACTGTTTGGAAATCTTAGCGAGAATAATGGCATGACAGGTCGTACCCATATGGCAAAAAGGATAGATGATGCAGAAGATTGAGCTGAGTTTAGAGGGATTATTAGAGACAATTGAAGCATTTTATGATGCTAAGGTGTGGCATTTTTTGACACTCAATGGCATTGACCTGGGTGATGGAAGCGTCGAGCTACAGTGGATTTTTTCAAAATATGGCAGTATCGATGAGGTCGTCATCTATTACTGCATTAGCTCGTATGATGCTTTAGTGCCTAGTATCGTCTCTATTATTCCCTCTGCCATTATGGGAGAACGTGAGGTTGTTGATATGTTTGGAATTGTCATTGAAGGTGCCGCTAAGGGGCTCTATCTCGATAAAGACTCTAAGAGTATGCCACTAAGGTGTCAGATATGAAAAAAGTTGTTAATATTCCTTTAGGCTCACAGCATATCTCTCTGCTTGAGCCGATCCGTTTTCAGTTCGAGTGTGAGAATGAGAAGATCATAGACGTGGGTGCGGATGTCGGATTTGTGCATCGTGGTATTGAAAAAGCGTGTACAGAGAAGTTTGAATATAAGCAAGTAGGTTATGTTGTCGCACGAGTCTGTGGTTTGTGTGCGATTACGCATTCGCTCTCCTATACGCTAGCCGTAGAAAAACTGCTTAAGCTTGAGACGAATGAGCGCATTAAATATCTTCGTATGCTCATGGTAGAACTTGATCGGATTCACTCGCATATGCTCTGTCTGGCACACACTGCTGAGAATGCCGGTTTTGAAGCACTCTTTATGCAGATCATGGCTGATAGAGAGCTTGTTATGGACGTTCAAGAGGCGATAAGTGGCAACCGTATTCAGTTTGATTATATTTGTATCGGAGGTGTCAATCGGGATTTGACACCTGAACTTATAGCATTGATACATCGTAATTTAGACATATTAAAGCCAAAGATAGATGATCTGATGGAGCGCTTTAATCATAACTGGTCACTCTCCTTGCGTTATAAAGGTGTTGGTGTTTTAAGTCTTGATGAGGCTTACATGTACAATGCTTTAGGACCCTTAGCCCGAGCGACAGGATTAGCCACAGATGTGAGAGCTGAGAGTTCTGATTTTCCTTATGAAGCAGTTGGATACGAGATGGTAGTAGAAGAGGGTGGTGATATTCACGCTAGAAATCGGGTGCGACTACGTGAGATCTACAATAGCATCGCTATGTGTGAAACAATCATCGATACCTTGCCTGAGGGTGTGATTCAAGAAAAAGTTAAAGGCAAACCTGATGGTGAAGCGGTTGTTCGTATTGAAGCACCACGTGGAGAGCTCTTTTATCTTGTGCGTGCGAGTAAGAAAAAGATGCTTGATCGCGTTCGTATAAAAACCCCGACATTTTCAGCCATTCCTGCAATGGTAGAGGTCTTCAAAGGGAGTGAGTATGCGGATGCTCCTGCTATCCTTGCCTCTTTTGATCCGTGTATGTCGTGTACCGCCAAGTAAGGGAGCCCTAATGTTACAAGCACTTTTTCAAGCATTTAGCAATCTTTTTAAGCCGGTACATACCTTAAAAGAGGAGCAAAAACTTCCGAAGGACTATCGCGGTCTTATTGAATTTAATGAAGAGCACTGTATCTTTTGTGATAAGTGTGAAAAGGTCTGTCCGCCAAAGTCAATTGTCTTTTACCAACATCGTGATGGCTCTAAAGAGTATCAATACAATCCATGGCTCTGCATCTACTGTGGAGAGTGTGTCCGTGCCTGTCCTAAGGCAGATGAAGCGCTATGGCAGAGTGAAAAAAAACAGGAGTCTGCCGTGGCTGCGGATGATGTTAATAAGCAGTGGTTTGTCTGGCAAGAGGCTTCAAAGAGGAGTCGTGAAGAGCATGCCGCACTTAAAAAGAGAGGTGCTTAGAACTATGCAGTCTCTTCTAACTCTTCTTTAACTTGATGGGGTTTACTTGGGGCATACCATTTATTATCTTGAATCATATCTTCTACGCTATAATAACGCTCTTAATCTACATGTAAAGAGCACCTATTGACATTTCAACCTTATCCCTTTGAAAAACTAAGCACACTTTTAGAAAACATCAGACCCAATGAAGCACTTGAACCGCTTATCTTAACGATAGGTGAACCTCAGTTTGAGACGCCTGAGTTTATTCAAAATGCTTTAAAAGAGAGTACACCACTCTTGCAAAAGTATCCTAAGACTACGGGAGAGAGTTATCTTAGAGATGCAATGCTAAGCTTTATGTTCAAGCGTTTTGGTGTCGCTTTAGATAATACTCAGATCATTCCAACCTTTGGAACACGTGAAGTCTTATTTAACTTCCCACAGTTTTTTCTTTTTGATAAAGAGGCTCCCACTATGGCCTTTACCAACCCTTTTTATCAGATCTATGAAGGTGCGGCTATTGCGTCGAGAGCGCATACGATCTATATCAACTTAAATGAATCGAACGGTTTTAAGTCAGACATTCATGAGAATGAGTTAGCGGCTTGTGATCTTGTTATTATTAACTTTCCTAACAATCCAACGGCGTCAACGATGACTCTTGATGAATTAGGAGCGTGGGTAACACTAGCTTTGAAATATGATTTTGTTTTGATGAATGATGAGTGTTACAGTGAGATCTATACCGATACCCCGCCACCATCACTGCTTGAAGCTTCTTTACATGTAAACAATACTAGCTTTGAAAATCTGCTCGTGATAAATTCGATCTCTAAACGCTCTTCAGCTCCAGGACTGCGTTCAGGATTTATTGCCGGTGATGCCAAGATATTAAAAGCCTATATGAAATACCGTACTTATGTAGGAGCCGCATCGCCATTACCCCTACAAGTAGCCGCAGCTGCAGCGTGGAGTGATGAAGATCATGTGAGTGCTTCACGTGAGATTTATAAGAAGAATTTTGAAATAGCAAAAGAGATTTTAGATATTGAGATTCCTGAAGCGACCTTTTATGTATGGCTACATGTAAAGAGTGCTCTGGAGTTTACATGTAAGCTTTATGAGAAGTTCAATGTTAAAGTCTTACCAGGTGAGTTTTTAGGTCGTGACGATGCTGGAGTCAATCCGGGTAAAGATTATATTCGCATCGCTCTTGTTGAGAGTGAAGAGAAAACGCGTGATGCCTTATTGAGAATTAAGGAGTGTTTAGATGAGCAGTAAAATCGAAGCTTTGAAAGAGAGAGTATTAAAGCTACAAGAAGAGGGTGACATCGCAAGCATGTATCTCTTAGAACAAGAGGCACATGATACGCTACAAGAGAAAGACCTGATCGCTTTTTATGCCAATATCTTAGAGTTAGCACTTGAAAATCTTACCAATGCTTTAGAAGTTGCCAAACGTTTTAAACTTGATGAGGTACAAGATTTTGCAACCATTCGCGCACTTTATGAATATGCGATTGAGCATTATAGTGCAGGAAGTCTTAGCGATGGTGCGGCACTTTTTGAGATTCTTGAAGGCTTAACGGAAGATAAGGCTTTTGCTAAAGCGATGAAAATTCATCAACTTTCTGCCAATGATGGCCTAAGTTTTGAGGAGTTTTTAGAGCGTATTGCTGATATCGAAGCGACACAAAAAGCGGGAACATTTTATATCTCCACCTTTAGTGATGAAGCACGGCACCTGCTTAATATTGCCGAAGTCAGTGAGGGCGTACAGTGAGATATCACTTTATCGGTATCGGCGGTATCGGAATCTCGGGATTGGCGAAATATATGCATTTTCGAGGTCATGAGGTGAGTGGTTCGGATGTTAAAGAGTCTGTCATTACTAAAAAGCTTGAGTCTGAAGGCTTACATGTAAGTATTCCTCAGGTAGCTGAAAATATCACCAACCAAGAGCGTGTTATTCACTCAGCTATCATCAGAGGTAATAACCCTGAAGTCTTAGCCGCAAAAGCGAAGGGAATTGAGGTTATTGCGAGACGCGAAGCACTTTTAGAGATACTTCATGACTCTAAAGTTTACGCCGTAGCGGGGGCTCATGGAAAAAGTACCACATCAGCGATACTCTCTTCTATTATGCACGGCTCGGCCATTATTGGAGCAGAATCAAAAGAGTTTGGCTCGAATGTGCGTTATTGTGATGAGAGTGATATTCTGATTTTTGAAGCCGATGAGAGTGATGGTAGTTTCTTGAACTCTAACCCTTATTGTGCCATCGTAACCAATGCAGAACCCGAACATATGGAATACTATAATTATGATGAAGCGCTTTTTTATAACTCTTATCGAGAGTTCATTCAAAAAGCACCGTGGCGGGTAATTAATGCAGAAGATCCTTTTTTAGCTACGCTCGAAGGGGATGCCACACGTCTGTATCCGAGTCAAGATATTCAAAATATTGAGTATATTTTGCGTGATGATGAACCTTATACCCGTTTTGAATTTAGAGATTATGGAGTTTTTGAAGTCTGGGGATTTGGTGAACATATCGCTCTTGACGCGGCTTTAGCCATTTTAGCGGCAGAGAAAAGCATGAATATTGAGCGCATACGAGAAAACATTGTCAATTATAAGGGGATTAAAAAACGTTTTGATATTATCGCATGCGATGAAAACTGTGTGATAATTGATGATTATGGCCATCATCCTACCGAGATAAAAGCGACCATGCAGTCGGTAAAAGCGTATGCAAAGCTTAAAAATATTGAAACGATTACCGCGATTTGGCAGCCGCATAAATACTCTCGCACCATTGACAATCTTGAAGCCTTTGTCGCTTGTTTTGAAGGTGCGGATACACTTATTATTCTTCCCGTTTGGGCTGCAAGTGAAGAAGAGCGTTTTATTGACTTTGAAAAAGAATTTGCCGCTTATAAGCTGATTATGGCTGATCTGTTACACGGTCATGATAACATGCTTGATGTCATAAAAGATGATACAATAATAAAAACATTAGATAGGGGTCTCATCGTCGGTTTTGGCGCGGGTGATATCACCTATCAGATACGAGGTACACAATGAGTTATCTTCTTGGTTTAGGTGCTGTTGGCATCTTTTTTCTAGTCTTGCACAACTTCACCGAGCTTGATCATAAGCAAAAAGGTGGTGCTACGGCTGTGCTACTTGGACTGATTATCGGAATGTATGTTTTTAATCTTTACTCTGATGGACAGCGTAATCATGTTACCAATATTGTACTTGAGTATCAGCAGAAAAAAACGCTTACATGTAAGGGGATTGATGTGAATATAACAAATTTCTCATACAGTGTGGGTACACAGACTTTTATTGGTCGTGAAAACACCCCGCATTATGGACGACTTATCAGTGCTACTGAGTGTGAATAATGACGCGGTTTCTTCCACTTTTCGTAAAACTTTTGTCGCTTCGGCGTAACTCACTGCTGTAAATATATGTAGAGATGGATAGTTTTCAAATTCATTAACAATCTGCTGCAATGAGGTTAGGAATCAAAATTAAATAAAACATAAATCTTAGCGTACTCTTTTAGCCCTAGTCAAACGATTTTAATCGTCGCGTAGCTAAGGCTATGCTCCTCATAAAATAGTGTGACTAGAACTAAAATAGCAATCCCTAAGATTTACATTTTATTCAATTCTGATTCCTTAGTGAATCTTCTACAACAAGTACATTTTTCATAAATAACTTCTTCCCTTTGGTATTAGTATTCTTATTGTATAATAAATCCCTTATATCTATTTAAAGAGAGCTATTTGAGTACACCTTTTGACA
>JAYEGP010000086.1:0-4282 GCA_034659135.1 Campylobacterota bacterium | reverse complement strand
AGATTTACATTTTATTCAATTCTGATTCCTAAACTATTATTATGGCTATCATGATTTTCACTATTACAAAGAATTTTTCAACACACACGCTTGCCAGAGTAGAGTAAAGCGTTTTTTCTCTTCATCATTAGCACTGCCTTGCACTTCTAGCTCTATCTTACATGTAAGGCGATACAATGTCAAAAAAACAAGAGATGAGATGTTAAGTAAAATTGATCAGGGTGTCATGTTTATGTTCTTTAGTGCTCTGATCTCTGCCTTAAATGGCGCTGTGGCTAAAGTACTTGGAGACGATATGAGTGCTCTGGAAATTGTCTTTTTTAGAAATCTTATCGGGGTATTTTTTATTCTTGTGATGTTACGCCATACGCCTGCAAAACTCCCTGGAGGTAAGTTTCATCTGCTTCTACTTCGTGGCTTTTTTGGCTTTAGTGCCATGATTCTTTTTTTCTATACGATTACGGTTATTCCTCTTGGTGAAGCGATCACATTGAATAAAACCTCACCCCTTTTTGTGGCGATTCTTGCTTTTTTCTTGCTGAATGAAAAGCTATCAGTTCTTGGTATCCTTGCTCTTTTTGTTGGTTTTTTGGGGGTGTTATTGGTGACTAATCCCTCAGGTTTGAGTATTGGATATGAGCATTTTCTAGGGGTACTTGGTGGTTTTTTAGCGGCGGCGGCGTATGCCACGATTAAAAAAATTAAACATCTTTATGATGCTCGTGTGATTGTACTTTCGTTTATGGGCATGGGTGCTACCGTGCCTTTAGTGCTCTTTTTAGTATCGCCCTATATCCAAGCACCAGAAGCTTTGAGCTTTCTGTTTACCCCTTTTAGTATGCCCGATACGCTTCACGTCTGGTCTCTTATTGCTCTTATGGCCGTAATTTCTACGATTTCACAGTGGCTTTTGACTAAGGCGTACAGTCACTCTAAAGCAGGTATCATTGGCGTCGTGAGCTACACCAATATTCCTTTTGCCATAGGTTTTGGGTTTATGTTGGGTGATGCCTTTCCCGGTTTTTGGGCCTTAGTGGGGATTGGTCTGATTATTTTAGGGGGTTTGTTAGTAAAAAAAGGCTAATTTTATTATATGCTATGAAGCTCTAAATGTGTCTGATCGGTAACGATTCCTGCAACAGATTTCCCAATAAGGTCATTTTCGATTATGATATAGCCTAAATTCATATCTTCAATGTACTTTTTTTCTCTTGAGCTATGTACTTTGACAATAATACGTGTTTTATCAAAAATCTTATTGATGCTTTCACACGCCTGACGTAGTTTATGTGGGTCATCTATACCAACAATAATATACTCAGCCTCTTTCAGATAGGTACTCTTAAGTACCTCTTTTCTGATGGCGTTTCCATATACGGCAAGTTCATTGTTAGTAATGGCATTGTTAAACCGATGGATATTATTTTCTAAAAACATGTAAGGTGTTCCTACCTCTCTCAAAGCTTTTGATACCTCTCTTCCAAATTCACCATAACCAATAATGACAACATGACCTTTTAAGTCATCAATACTCTGATAGACCTTCTCCTCACTACTCTCATCATCTTGCTTGCACTTATCTGCTATTTTATTCAGGTTTTTTAAAATGATTGGCGTCATCACCATTGAGATAACAATAGTGACAATCATGATTTGACCATAAGGAGGACCGATCAATGAGTTTGAGCGAGCAAGTTCTAGTATCGCTAATGAAAACTCACCAACCTGTATCAGTGAGAGTGCCGTAATGATACTGGTTCTGCGATTTTCATTGATACGAATAACGGCATAAATGATAAGAAATTTCAGTATTAAAATAGCAATGAGGAGCACTACAATCGTGCCGAGATGCTCAAAAATAATTTCAAAATTAATCTGCATACCTACTGAGATAAAAAAGATTCCCAAAAGCAGATCACGAAAGGGAATCAGATCCGCTTCAGCCTGATATTTGAAGCGAGTTTCTGAGATCAGCATCCCTGCTATAAAGGCTCCTAATGAGTAAGAAAAGCCCAATTCGTGAGCAAGAAAAGAGGAACCAATGGCAATAAATAGAATGCTTCCGACGAAAAGTTCATCAGAGTGTGTTTTGGTAATCTGTGTAAAAAAGGGATTTAATAGATATTTTCCAATCAAAACTAGCAATGTAACGAGAATCACTCCATCGATAATTGTCTCGAGTATGACATCCACAACAGAGGTCCCCTCTGTCGTCAAAAAACTTAAGAAAAGTAAAATAGGGATGACGGCAATATCTTGCATGATCAAGATACCCAGAGACCTCTGGCCGTATCTACGGTTGATCTCTCCGGTATCGTTGAAAGTTTTTAAGACGATTGCTGTTGATGAGAGGGCTATAGCCAATGCGATAACGGCAGAGACTTTTTGATCTAAGCCTATCAGATAAAATGCAAGCAGATAGACCACAGTGGCTGTCATTAAAATCTGTGCTGAACCAGCTATAAAGACTTCATTTCTCAGGTGTTTGAGATGGCTAAAAGAGAGCTCTAGACCAATGGTAAACATCAAAAAAACCACACCAAATTCGGCAATCTCTTTAAGCTCATCACTGTGAAGCGTATTATGATAATGAAAGGTATAAGCGATGATGGTACCTGTAATGATATATCCAATGATCGTAGGAAGTTGAAACTTTTTCATAATAATATTGATAACAAGTGATATGAGAAGCGTATATACGATAAGTTCAAGCATGCAGTTCTCCAAGTAATATATCTATCATTATAGCTATCTATTTTAATGATTACTAATGCACTCTTTTAAAAAGTGACTGATACGTGTTTCCAGCCAATAGTGGGGTTTTAAAAAGCTTCCACCAATAAAGCCCACATGTCCGCCATGAGGCGAGATCTCTAGTTGGATATTGTCAGAAATTTCATCATCTTTAGGAAGTACCTCTGGAGTCATAAAAGGATCATCAAGGGCATGGATGATGAGGGTCTTTTTTCGGATATTTTTTAAATATTGTTTTGCACTAGAGCGTTCATAGTAATCTCTTGCAGATGAAAAACCGTGTATGGGTGCGGTATAGGCTTCATCAAACTCCCAAAAGGTTTTGAGCTTTTTAGCCTCATTTTCATTGAGTCCAATAAGTGACTGCATGGGATGAGATCGGTATTTCTTTAGAAGAGAGCTATTGAGATGTTGGATCAGGTGTGCTTGATAGATCTTAGAAAATCCTCGATTCATCTGATCGGCACAGATATTAAGCTGCATCGGAGCAGAGACGGCAACCGTGGCTTTTAGAAGCGCTTTTTCTTGCCACTCGCCCATAAGTTTTAAGAGCATATTCCCGCCTAATGAGTAACCTACACCAAAAAAGTCTGAATGGGGATACTCTAAAGAGAGTTTGGTAATCCACGCTTTGGCATCTTCTGTATCGCCACTATGATAAGAACGTGCTAGACGATTCTCTTTTCCTGAACAGCCTCTAAAGTGCATGAGAACAGAGGCAAATCCTTCTTTACTTAAGTGTTGCATCACTCCTTTGATATAGGGAGAGTCGTGGGAGCCTTCAAGGCCGTGAAAGAGGATGACGATAGGGGTTTTGTCATCTTTTTTTGGTTTATCATGCCAAAAACACTCTAGAAAATCTCCATCACTCAGTTCAAAGGTTTCAAGCTCTATTTTAGGTGCTCTCTGTCTTCTGAAAAAAGTTGCATAGAGTGTTTGAATATGTCTGTTTTTAAGTACAAATGAGGGTTTGAATGCCAAATATTTCATTAGGTAATTCTGATTAGCACTGCATCAAGCCAAGATGTCGGTAGCAGACGTTTAAGCGTTCCAAGCAGATGGGTAGCACTAGTGATGTAATAGCGTGGAGCAGGGCGCTTTTTCTCTAAAGCTAAAATTACTTTATCGATCACAACATCGGAGTTTTTAGTAAAAGGGTCTTTGCTCTCTTTACTCTCTTTGCGACCTCGAACTTCTGCATCATATTGATCTTTAAAACGGCTATTCTCTACATTGATATAACGATCAAACATCTTAATGGCATTGTCTCTAAACTTTGAACGTACTGGCCCTGTGTTTAAGGTGACAACATAGATATTTGAGTCACGAAGTTCTAAACGAAGGGTGTCACAGAGTCCCTCAATGGCATATTTGCTCGCATTATAGGCACCTCGAAAACGTAAAGAAATAAGACCAAGAACTGAAGAGTGCTGTAAAATCCGTCCATAACCTTGAGCGTGCATGATAGGCAAGATGCGTCGTGTGAGTTCATGAAGTCCAATAACATTGGTCTCAAACTGAGCGCGTA
>JAYEGP010000085.1:0-4323 GCA_034659135.1 Campylobacterota bacterium | reverse complement strand
CTGTATAATTCATCTATTTTTCATTTTATCTACAAGATCACTGATTAGTCTTTTCTTCATATTGGCACCATCTCATCGCTGTGTGAAAAATCAACTCTATATTTTTCATCGCAGCAACTTCTTAAAATAGATTATTTTAGCCATTATCGACTTAAGAGAAAGGGGAAGTGAGACATTTGCATCGACATTGGGTCAATGCAAAAAGTGAATCTATAAAAAAGCTAAAATCTCTGATTCAATTTGATCTTTATCGATGACAGAAGAATGAATGATCTCTTTGTTAAAAAGTGCACTAATCATCTCAGGTATCTCAATTTTAGCCTCTTTGGAGATTGCTTGGAGTGCTTCAATATCACCCGTACCCATTTCACCGGTTAAGGCATTGGCAATTGTTGGTGAGAACTTCGTCCACTCTGCCGTTGAATAGGCAATAGTTTTAATACCAGTCTCATTACAATCTTCATAAGATTTAAAACAAGTAGCCGTATGAGGATCCATCAGATAGCCTGCTTTGAATGCTTCTTTAATATAAGCCTGACCCTCATCACCGGTACAAAAATCGGCAATAAAACAGCTCTGAAGTACTTCATGCTCTTCGGCAGAAAGTTTATATTTTTGCTCATTTTCAAGCTGTAACATCAGCTCTTTGGTACGCTGTGCGCCAAAAAGATCATAAATAACACGCTCAACGTTTGAAGAGATCAAGATATCCATCGCTGGAGATGTGGTCGGTATCAACTCACTCTTACTGATGTCATACTCACCGTAAGAAATAAGACGTGTTAGAACATCATTCTCGTTTGAAGAGACAACCAGTTTTTCAACAGGAAGACCCATTTTAAGCGCATAATAGCCCCCAAGTACATTTCCAAAGTTTCCACTTGGTACGTTAAGGTAGACTTTTTCACCCATCGTGATCTCATTTTGACGCAGCAGTTCAAGATAACTGTGAATGTGATAGATAATTTGAAAAATAATACGTCCAAAGTTGACTGAGTTTGCGGCTGAGAGTGCAATATTTTTCTCTTTGAGCTTCGCTTTAAATGTCGGTGATGCGAGGAGTGATTTCAATGCTTTTTGCGCATCATCAAAGTTTCCATTAATACCGATGACTTTAAGATTTTCACCATCTTCTGTCACCATTTGTAGTCGCTGAACATCCGATGTACCACTTCCAGGATACATACAGGCAACTTGCACATTAGGTCTGTTTTTAAAGGTCTCTAAAGCCGCGGGACCCGTGTCACCACTTGTTGCGGCAAGAACAAGATAGTTCTCTCCACGTTTTTGCGCAATGTGTGAAAGAATACTTCCAAAAGGTTGTAATGCCATATCTTTAAACGCACGTGTTGGTCCATGATAGAGTTCGCTGATAAAAAGATCTTCTTTGACTTTAACAAGGGGAACAGGGTTTGAGGGATCATCAAAGTGATCATAAAGCGAAAGTGCCTCTTCAAGTACCTCTTTCTCGATATCGATTTCAAAGGTGAGTAGCATATCCATAGCTAACTCTTTATAGCTGGAGTTGATATGCTTATTTAAAAACGCGATACCAAGATCAGGTAATGTCTCAGGAACATAAAGACCGCCAAAAGAGGCGATTGGGCTTAAGATGGCTTGTGAAAAGCTTACATGTAAAGGATGGGAGTTGTCGTTGCCACGCGTTTCAATAAATTTCATTGGACTACTTTAAAAAATTTTTGAAATTATAGCAAAAGCCTTAAAGCTAAGGCTTAAATCAGACCAGCTCCGCTGTACGCAGCCATGGCATCATTTTGTTTTTTTACGTCCATATAACCTTGAATCAAGGTATCTGTAGATTTTGTTAGATCCACATCATTGCCTGTTGAACCTTGAATATACATCTCGATTTGGCTCATTTTAGATTGATGACCTGCATAAGCAGCAAGGTTTTGACGGGCTTCGTCATTATTGGCAAGAGTGTTTTTCTCACTCTCTTGAGGAGGTGTCGGTTCAGGACGTACTTCGGGTCGTTCTTCAGGTTTAGCCTGTTTTATCGCCTCTTCTATAGAAGGCTGTCCAATAGGCTGTATAGAATTGCTAGGTAAGTTTTGATTTTGATAAGGATTATTAGAATTAATTTGCATGATAACGTCCTTTTTTTCTTAATGACTCTATTATAGCACATTTACATGTAAAGAAAGTGTAAGAAAAAAAACTACTTTTTAATAACGCTACCAATACCATCACTAGTAAAGATCTCTAAAAGAAGAGAGTGTTCGACACGACCATCAATAATGTGTGCTTTTTCAACACCATGATCAACAGCTTCTAAACAAGCGTCTACCTTCGGAATCATGCCACCTTGAATCGTACCATCTTCTTTAAGCGAAGCGATCTCATCTTCATGAAGCGTTGAAATACAGTTCATCTCTTTATCAAGTACACCGGGTGTATCTGTCATAAAGATAATTTTTTTTGCTCCGATACTTGCGGCAATTTTGCTCGCTGCTAAATCAGCATTGATGTTATATCCGGGATGATTTAGGCTATCATCACCACCAATAGGTGCAATAACAGGAATAAATTTTTCAGCAATCAAGTTTTTTACAACATTAGCATCGATATCAGTAATCTTTCCTACTAAGCCATACTTTTCATAGTTAATCGGCTCCGCTTTAATAAAATCAGCATCTTTACCACTAATACCGATGGCTTTAGCACCGTGATGATTTAAAAGCGCTGTAATCTCTTTGTTGATACTACCTGAGAGAACCATTTCGACAATTTCCATGACTTTTTCATCCGTCACACGCAGTCCGTCAATAAACTCAGTTCCAAGTTTGAGTCGATCGAGCATACTACTAATTTTGTTACCGCCGCCATGAACCACAACAGGCTTAATTCCTACGAGATACATCAATAAGATATCTTGAGCTACCTTATCTTTAAGCTCTGGATTTATCTGCGCTGAGCCGCCATATTTAACTACAAATATCTGGTTTGAAAATTTTTTGATATAGGGTAGTGCGTCAAGGAGGGTGTTAACCTGAGGGATTTTTGTCTTCATTGATAGTATCTTTATATATAAAATTGGGAGAGAATTATAGCTAAAACTCCCTATAAGAGAGTTTTACTTGAAGATTTTTTTAACGTCGTTATTGATAGCACCCGGTACTGTGGAAATTTTCATAAAAGTTCCCATTTTTAAGAGTGGGTACATTACTGCAATATAATACTTGGGATCCATAATCTTCGCTTCACCATTTTCTAGCAAGACAGGGTAAGGTAAAAGTGCCGCATTTTGTGTACCCGCTTTCTTGATAAATTTACCGGTACGCTTAGAGACATTAACACCAATAACCGCACGTTTTGCTGATAACTCTTGAATAAAAAGTACTTTTTTAGACTTTTTCAATTTATCTAACATCGTCTCATGATCGCCTTTTCCTACAATTGGCATATCCATATACGCAGGCATACCAGTCATAAACACATATTTTGGCAAGAGGTTAAATTTTAAAATATCCTCTGAGTCTTTAAGATCAGCAAAGGTCTTACGAAGTATTTTCAGAGCGGCTTGGGGAATTGCTTTTTCATAATCATCTTGCATAAATGCTCGTGACATATAGAGAGGATTGGTAATGCTAATCTGATTATTGATGCCATCGACTAAAATTCTAAGTGACGCTGCAAATCCACGATTAGGCCTATCTCCCATCGACTCTAAGGCACTACATGTAAAGACAATAGAGATTAATTTCTTCTTTTTATCTAAGGCTTTTTGGGTAAGAATCTTATAATCTGCATCTTCAAGCTTTTTTACTACCGTTTCAGGCTCCATATAAGGACCACGAAGATAGAGGCTTACACGACTGTTCTTAATGTCACCTACCTCAATATTTTCTTCATTTAATACCATACTTACTTTATTAGGAGGCGTTCTTTTTGAGAAAATGATATGGGTGTTTCTCTTATGTTCAAACTTACGATTGACATCAATCTCTATATTTTCCCTATTAGGTCTAAGATTGGGGTTGATCTGCTTATTGGGTCGAATCGTTGGATAGACGGTCTGAACTTCAACAGCTTTGGGAATGACAGTTGTCGCTGCGGGAACAACCGCAGTGACTTCTGGAACTTCAGGAATTTCAATAACTCGAACCTGAGTATCACTTGAATCCTCTGCAAAGGTGGCAGAACTTAAAAGAAGAAGTGCTATTGAAGCAATCGATATCACTGTTTTAAATTTCATTATAATTCCTACTTATTTTCTAATCTTGTATATAATATCTAACTCCATCTTATGAAAATAAAGTTTTACTTATAAAATAAAAATAATTTTCTAATGCGCTACAGTTA
>JAYEGP010000084.1:0-4360 GCA_034659135.1 Campylobacterota bacterium | reverse complement strand
TGGTTATTTCCTTCAATTTTTAAATTAAGTGCTGTAATATACCCTACATCGGTTACGATTAGGTTGCATACTCTGTATAGTTTTTAGGCTTTTGCCTCTGGGTAGAAGAGTATTCCTTTTTTGCTTTGCTTTAACTTTAATCTGCCTATGAAATTGCTGCTAAAACGATCTCCTTTGCCTCTTTTTGAATCTGTTGGAGATGATCTGTAGATATAAAGCTCTCTGCATAAATTTTATAAATATCTTCAGTTCCTGATGGACGCGCGGCAAACCAGCCATTTTTTGAGCTAACTTTTAAGCCGCCAATTTTTGCGCCATTACCACTAGCCTCTGTGAAGATACCTTCGATTGCTTCACCTGCCAAAGTCTTAGAGGTGACATTTTCAGGCGCGAGGTTTTTAAGTACCGCTTTTTGCTCAGGTGTGGCGGGTGCGTCAATACGCTCATAATATGCTTTACCAAATTCCGCTTCAAACTCTTGATAGATCTGACCAGGATCTTTTTTGAGTTTAGCTGTGATCTCTGCTGCAAGAAGATTTAAGATTATGCCATCTTTATCTGTTGACCATACACTGCCATCTTGACGTAAAAATGAAGCACCCGCACTCTCTTCGCCACCAAATCCTAATGTGCCACTATAAAGTCCATCGACAAACCATTTAAACCCAACGGGGACTTCAATGACTTTTTTACCAATAGAGTCTGCTACGCGATCAATCATCGAACTTGATACTAAAGTCTTACCAATACCCAGTTCACTATTCCACTGTTTTCTATGGGAATAGAGATACCAGATAGCGACAGAGAGATAGTGATTTGGATTCATGAGTCCTACACTTGGCGTTACAATACCATGACGGTCAAAATCAGGATCATTCCCAAAAGCGATCTCATATTTCTCTTTAAGTGAGATCAGTGAGGCCATAGCAAAAGGAGACGAACAGTCCATACGGATCTTTCCATCTTTATCGCAGGTCATAAATGAAAAGGTTGGATCAGCGTACTCATTAACGATGTCCATATTTAGATCATAAACCTCTTTGATCTTTTGATACACTGCAATTCCTGAACCTCCCATAGGGTCTACACCTATTTTAAGCCCTGACGCTTTGATAGCGTCGATATCTACTATCTCTTTAAGCGCAAGAACATAAGGAGTAATAAAATCAAACTCTTCTACCAAATCACTTGCTAGAGCCTCCTCAAGAGAGACCTTTTTAACATCAATAAGTCCATTTTTCAAGATAGCGTTTGCTCGATCTTGAATGACACTCGTGACATCGGTATCTGCAGGGCCACCATTTGGTGGATTATATTTGAATCCGCCATCACTTGGAGGGTTATGTGAGGGAGTGATGACCACACCATCACATTGAGAACCGGCATTTTTATTGGCTTCTAAAATTGTAAAAGAGATAAGCGGCGTTGGGGTATATTCGTCATCTTGAGATATCTTACATGCTACGCTATTAGCCACACAAACCTGCAGAGCACTTAACTGAGCTGGTGTTGAAAGGGCGTGAGTATCTTTTCCGATAAACAAGGTTCCTGTGATGCCAGCTGATTTTCGGTATTCACACATGGCTTGCGTGATAGCAAAAATATGATCTTCATTAAAACTTTTTTTACTTGATGAGCCACGGTGTCCCGAAGTACCAAAGGCGACTTGTTGTGTACTCAGGGCTACATCGGGTTTTTGTGTGTAGTATGAAGCGATGAGTTGAGGGATGTTTTCTAGGATACTTTTAGGGGCGACTTTTCCGGCATACATGTGAGACATTTTTTTTCCTGCAATTAAAGATTTATGAGAACTATGTTTTTTTCTTAACTATCAAAAATAACATTCGAAATTATATTATATTATAGATTTAATCCTGCAAATTTGATGGACGAATTTTCAACAATTTAAAAGAAGCTAAAATATTGATGCGTTTATTCACACACTTTGACTAGAAGAATAATTTTGTCTCATATTAGTTTGATTTATTTATAATACTTTAATATTTATAGAGTTATCATAGTCTTGTACGTACAAATAAACCCCTAGAAAGGAAGCCGATGATTCAAGAAATTATCTTCTTGGCTTTGGGTTTGAGATTTTTGTCTGATGCTAGACTTGAAAGAGAAAGAGTTACTGCAAAATTAGACAACTGTTTCAAATCGGGTACAAATATAGGAAGTTCTTTATAGTCACTTTCGAATATCGGGTGAACGTTATGATTAACGCTGTCGCTTTTGTAAAAGCGCACTCTTATACACCATTGAATTTAGAAATGATTATAGACTTGATGCGAGTGAAACCTCAACTCCAGATGGAGCGCGTTGCCTTGATGCAACATTAATGATGGATATTGACTCATCTTGGAAGCGATTTCTTATAGATGCATCACTGCACAGCCTGTGACTATAAGTCAAACAGAGACGCTAAATGATGCGTTTTGATATCGCTTGAGTGCGGTATTTATATATAATTTGAACATTTATTCGTTCCGTGCATCGTAGGAGCCTTATTTAAGAATGCTTTTAAGCTCTTGTAAGGTATCAATTCGATGTGTTGCCGTAGTGAAATCATGCGACGCGGTAAAGTCATTTTTTACAATGACACATTCGATGCCAGCGGCTACGGCGGAACGTAACCCTCGCTGAGAATCTTCCACAACGATAGCTTCTTCTTTTTTAGCATTAAATTTCTCAAGACCTTTAAGATAGGGATCAGGATGTGGTTTTGCACGAGGATAATCTTCAACACAGAGCACAAAATCCATAAAATCTATAATGCCACGCTTTTCATGAATGAGTTCAAAATCGACACGTCTAGATGTGGTAATAATTCCCATTTGATATCGCTCTTTCAATTCAAAAAGTACCTCTTTGACACCATTAATAGCAATCTCTTCAGTTTGCAGATAATGCCGATAGATTTCATCACGCTGTGCCCTTGCTTTGTCTACCGACGCTTCATCAAAACCGGCACGCTCTGCAAGTACAAAACTACTCAGACCATTAATCATGATCTCTTTATACTGCTCAGGTCCCATATCAATACCCATAGATTTTAAAATCTTCGCATTGGCACGGTAGTACCAGATCTCTGTCTCTACCAAAACCCCATCATTATCAAATAAAATATATTTTTTCATTAGCTTTTTTTATGACCTTTATACCATCTGCATCGTTTTTTATTTTTTATCGTATAGATATTGTACTGAAATTTTTTACCGCAATCCGGACATGCAAATATAGCACGATTTTTGTATTTCATAGAGCGCACAAAGAGAAAGTTACCGACTTGATCACCTTCTTTATAGATGATCTTCTCATTTTTATTGGCGCGTGCCTCGGCTTCTTTTGCATCTTCTTGCTGCTTGAGAAGCCAAGGTTGTATCTCATCTTCTTCGAAAGTGTCATCGGGAATAAAGTTTTCCATAACTGGTATTATACAAAAATGGAAATCTCCGTCAATGTTAGTAGCTTAGGAATCAAAATTAAATAAAACATAAATCTTAGCGTACTCTTTTAGCCCTAGTCAAACGATTTTAATCGTCGCGTAGCTAAGGCTATGCTCCTCATAAAATAGTGTGACTAGAACTAAAATAGCATTCCCTAAGATTTACATTTTATTCAATTCTGATTCCTTAGCACCCATAAATGCCCTTATAGCAAGAATGGAAAAGCACATTTTTTCTGTTTCATCTATACTGACAATATCAAATAAAAAAAGGAGATATTGTGTATATCATTAAACGTCAAGAGGCCTTATCGCTTGTTAGTATCATTTTGCTTTTGTTGGGATTGTACCATCTTTTAATCTTAGGAGGGTTTCTTCCCTCAGAGTATGTGTGGTCAGGCAAGATAGAGAGCGAGCGTGATTTGCTCATTTATGAGAGTATTTCATTAGGCTTGATTGCAACGGCTTTGATAGCCATTTATTTTGATTATATTGAAATATTCAAACGTTTTACTCAAGCCATCTTTTACCTGTATACAATACTATTTGGATTGAATACTATTGCAAATCTTTTCGCACCAACGCAACAAGAGCAGATATTGTTTTCTATAATTACATTTATCATGACATTGTGTATGTTTCGACTTAGTATGAAAGATAAGGATACCTCGCTATAGGAGCCGAAACCTTATCTGTCCAAAAGGATAAGTAACTCTGTTGTTGGTCTTTGGGGCATTTGAACAAGCATCTGGGCGGGATCATCAAGGTAGCGTTCTATGGGTGCGAAGTTGGCAAGTGTCAGCGCTTCTGATTGGAGCCATCTGTAAAAACGGGGCCAGTACTCATAGAGCTCATTTTGCTCTCCTTGATGTGTCACGCAAGCATAACTTCCAGCAGGTAGATCACGTAAAA
>JAYEGP010000083.1:0-4417 GCA_034659135.1 Campylobacterota bacterium | reverse complement strand
TAATATCTCTCATCTGTAAGGTCCTTATGAAAAAACTCGCCATAATCGGTAAACCTAACGTCGGAAAAAGCTCTTTTTTTAATCGTATTATCAAAGAACGTGATGCTATTACCTCAGAACAAGCGGGAACGACACGTGATGTGAAACGCCGTGAAGTTGATATCTTAGGAAAAAAAGCACTGCTTGTTGATACGGGTGGGCTTGATGAAGGTAATGAACTCTTTGATAAAATCAAAGAGAAGTCACTTGAAGCGGCTTATGCGGCAGATATTGTTATCTATATGGTTGATGGAAAATCACTTCCTGAAGAGGATGATAAAAAGTTTTTTTATGAACTTCAGTCTATGGGCAAGGCAGTTGCTTTAGTGGTTAACAAAATTGATAATGACAAGATGCAAGAGAAGCTTTGGGAGTATTATGAATTTGGAACGGATGCCATTTTTGGTGTATCGGTGTCGCATAATCGTCATATCAACACACTCTTAGAGTGGATCGCTGAGCAACTTCCTGAAGAGATTGAACCTGCAGTAGAGAGCGAGACGATTTTAGAAGAAGATGAGATAGAAGAAGAGATACGTGTTGAAAATGAGTATATACCAGAAGATGATTTCGAGGATGAAGAGGAAGAAGATTATGATGATGCCTTCTTCGATGAGGAGGAAGAGGATTTTTATGAAGAGGAAGAAGATACCTCAGTCTTTGGACCCAATGACATCATTCGTAATTTTGAAGAAGAGGAGGCCAATAGTTTTCGTGTAGCGATTATTGGACGTGTTAATGTAGGTAAAAGCTCTCTGCTTAATGCACTTTTAAATGAAGAACGTTCTGTTGTGAGTTCGGTAGCTGGAACGACGATTGATCCTATTGATGAAACGATAAGCTACAAAGATAAAGAGGTCACATTTATTGATACGGCAGGAATTCGTAAACGTGGAAAGATTTTAGGGATTGAAAAGTACGCGCTAATACGAACGGAGAAGATGCTTGAAGACGCTGACATTGCTCTTCTGGTTCTTGATGCCTCGCAACCCTTTTTAGACCTCGATGAGAAAATTGCAGGATTGATTGATCAAAATCGTCTTGCCTGTATGATTGTTTTGAATAAATGGGATATCACTGACGGTACAAATTACCAAAAAATTATTCAAAATATTCGCGATCGTTTCAAGTTTTTACATTATGCACCTATTATTACGATTTCAGCACAGAGTAAACTTCGTGTGCATAAGATCATGGACATGCTGCTTAAAATTAATGAAAATTATTCCCAGCGTATCTCTACATCGAAACTAAACGATGCCTTAGAGTGGGCTCAACGTAAGCACCATTTGCCGTCGATGCGAGGCCAGATGATACGTATCTATTATGCAACGCAGTATGAGACGCGCCCACCTCGTATCGCCTTGATTATGAATAAACCTAAAGGATTACACTTTACCTACCGTCGTTATTTGACCAATCAGCTTAGAGAGGCTTTCTCTTTTGAAGGTATCCCGCTGTTATTTAGAGCTAAAAAACGCGGAGAACGTTAAAAGGGTTTAACGATGACCATGGCAACAATTAAAAGCAGTAAAATAGTTGGTGCTTCATTATAAAAACGGAAAAACTTTCCACTTTTATTGCAGGCATCACGGTCTAACTTTTTTCGTATAACTCCTAATGAAAAGAAGTAGGCAATTAAAACAGCTACCAATGCTAATTTCGCATGAAACCAGCCACCGGTACTAAAAATATTGACGGGATAGAGATAAATTAAACCTAGCCCAGAAAGTAGTGTAGCCCAAAAAGCGGGAACACCAATGTATTGATAGATTTTAAATTCCATAATTTTAACAACTTTTATGAAGCCTTCGTTATCTGCATTTTCTGCATGATAGACAAAAAGACGCGGTAGATAAAAAAGTACTGCAAACCAAGAGACCATTGAGATGATATGAAACCATAATATCCATTCATACATGATTGATTATCCTTTAAAAGTTTTTTTCGATGTGGAGCATGTTATAGTTTGAACCACCACGACTGACACTGTTGATAAGCCCATAAATACCTGAACGGTGTTTGAGCGTATAGCCAAGATAGGTCTGCTCTAAACGCTTTACATGTAAGAGTTTTCCTAGATCAAAATCTAGGCTGACTTCAAGATAATTTAACATATTGGAGTTTTTATCTTCATTCTCTTGAGCTTCAATGTGCTCAACAATGGGGATTTCAAAGGCGTAAGAAAATCCCTCTGCAATACCAAAACGTATAGAATTATTCCAGATATCAAGATTATAATGGAGTTTGAGGTAGAGTGTTGTCTCCCAAAAGTCATCTTGGTAGCCATTTTCTAAAAAGCGGTAGAGACCTGCTTTAACATAGAGATCAAAAGGAGCCTCAAAACGCTTGAGCAGATAACCGCCATCGATACCGACAAGTCCAACTTTACTATCATGTCGGTTTGTCTGTGAGCTTAATATCTGTCCAAAATCATTCTCATCGGCAACACCCCCTGCAAGACGCAAGGAAAAATTATCTTCAGCGAGCAAGAAGATGTTACATGTAAGAAGTGTCAAAAAGAGTCGTGTCATTAAATGAGACGTTTGACCCAATCTTGAAGTTGTGCAAGGGAGAGTGCACCTGATACACGATCAATCTCACGGTTGTCTTTAAAGGCAATAATCGTTGGTATGGATCGAATATTGAAGCGCCCTGAGAGTGGTTGTTCGACTTCCGTATCAACCTTCGCAAAACGTGCTTTGAGTGGAAATGATTGTGCAGCCTCTTCAAAAGCAGGAGCCATCATCTTGCACGGCCCACACCAAGCTGCCCAAAAATCAACAATAACAGGAATGTCACTGTTGAGCATCTGATTGTCAAAACTTTTTTCATTGAGATTGATAGGTTTAGTGTTAAGAAGAGAGTTTTTACATTCACCGCAGTTAGCCTTGGCATAACTCTCTTTGAGAGGAATGGCATTGACTTTGCCGCAGTGAGGACAGACGACTTTAATGCTCACTAAGCTTCTTCTTCTGCCAATTCAATATCGCGAAGTGAGGTGGCGCTTTTATGATCTTTAACCTTATCAGCAAGGCGACGTAGTGCTTTAGAGACACGATCAATAGCGATGTCAATAGCTGCGTCAAGGTCTTTATCTGTCTGTTTGACAACAATAGGAGATTGGTGTGCAATATGAAGATCGAACTCAACACTGACACCGTCTTTCTCTTTAGTAATAAAAGTATTTGCAGTTGTGATTTCCATGCCATATTTTAAAAATTGCTCTTTTGCAGCTTGAAGGTGAGCATGAGTATGCTCAGATACATTGATTTCTTTAGATGCAACTTGTACATTCATAATAGATCCTTTATTTATCTTAATTAGATTTAATATAACACAGTTATTCTGAGTATTAATTTAAGGGCGACAGTCTAACATAATCTTTCTGAGCTTTTTAGCTATAATTTCACGATTAAATCAGAGGAAATATTTTTGAGACTTTTAACAGGTATTCAGCCATCAGGCGACTTACATATTGGAAACTATTTTGGATCGATTGAACCGATGATCTCTTCACAAGAGGATCATGAGATTTTTGCATTCATCGCAAATTATCATGCCATGACCAGTGTGAGTGATGGTGAACGACTTTCAGAGCTTACAATGCAAGCAGCAACAGACTTTTTAGCACTTGGAATGAATCCCGAAAAAAGTACTTTTTGGGTGCAGTCGGATGTCAAAGAGGTTTTAGAGCTCTACTGGATACTCTCTTCATTTACACCGATGGGACTTTTAGAGAGAGCCCACTCCTTTAAAGATAAAACGGCTAAGGGAATATCTGCTAACCATAGCCTTTTCTCGTATCCCGTTTTAATGGCGGCAGATATCTTACTGTTTAACTCAGAGATTGTTCCTGTTGGAAAAGATCAGATTCAACATGTTGAAATTGCTCGTGATATCGCGATTAAGTTTAATAATCAATACGGAGAAGTTTTCACACTCCCGCAATACAAAGTTGATGAAAACGTCAAAACAGTACCAGGAATCGATGGAGCCAAGATGAGTAAGAGTTATGGCAATACTATTAATATCTTTGGGGAAGAGAAAAAACAGCAGAAGGTCATTAAAAAAATTGTGACGGAAGTCGTAGCGATGGAAGATCCTAAAGAGTATGAAAACTGTAATGTCTATAATATTGCGAAACTTTTTTTAGATGAAAATGAGCAGAAAGCGCTTCAAGAGCGTTATAAAAGAGGTGGCGAAGGACATGGCCACTTTAAGCTTTATTTGGCAGATGTTCTTTGGGAATATTACCGACCTTACCGTGAAAAACGTGACTATTATAGTGCTCACCAAGATGAGGTAAGAGATATTTTAAAAATGGGTGCCAATAAAGCGAGAGAGACGGCACTGCCTCTTATTGAAAAAGTGCGTT
>JAYEGP010000082.1:42282-52133 GCA_034659135.1 Campylobacterota bacterium | reverse complement strand
TTAGCATGCAATTACTATTCTAAATATCAAAACGATCTTTATCAAAAAAAGTCTCATCGGAGATATTTTGAAAAGCGGCGTTTATGGTGGTGAAAATATTGGGAAACTGTGCTTCCATATCTCCAAGCATAGTTTTCATATTGGCTCTGGCATGAGGCATCTTAATATCAAATCGCATGGAAGGGCAGGCCTCATCGCCAATGGTTGGCATATTATTATCATGCGCAGCAGCGGCTAATTGACGCTCTCTCATCTGAATCAGAGGACGAATGACAATAAGACCATTTCCTGCACGATACTTCGGCGCTAAGGAACGCATCTGTCCGTTATAGATCATATTCATAAAAAAACTCTCAGCCGCATCATCAAGGTGATGGCCTAGAGCCACTTTATTGCATCCATATTTTTCGGCTGCACTGTAAAGTGATCCCCGACGCATGCGTGAAAAAAAACTACAAAACGAAGAGTTTTTACGAATCTTATCTTCAGCAACACTATAAATATTAGTATCATAAATCTCATGCGCAATATCATAGCGTTTACAGTGTGCTTTTAAAGCATCAAAGTTTTCATTCATGCCATATGAGACGGTGAGGGCAATAAACTCAAAATTAAAAGGAGCACGACGCTGTTGCTCTTTTAAGGCATGAATTAAGGTCAGAGAATCTTTACCGCCACTCAGACCTACAAGAATCTTATCCCCCTCTTCTACCAGTTCAAAAGCTGCGTTAGTCTTACCCAGCTGTGTCATAATTTTTTTAGATAGTTTAATACTTTGTTTCAATTAGATCTTTTCTACCATTTTCATAATAAAAGTAGCACTCTCCTGCGCAGAACTCTCTAAAAATTCTTCAAAATTAAAACTCGCATCCATATCTGCGGTATCACTGATAGCACGAAGAATTAAAAAGGGTACTTCTAAGGCTTCACAGACAACCGCTACTGACGTTCCTTCCATCTCTAAAGCATCAGCATTAAAGATCTTTTCAATCCAACTTTTACGCTCCTCAGAGTGTACAAACTGATCACCCGTAGCGATAATCCCCTCTTCTAAAGAGACCCCCATCTCCTTAGCAACGCTACTAGCAACTTCAATCAGTGCTTTTTCTGCTTGAATAAACTGAGACCCTTCAGGTACAAAGCCGTGAGGATGTCCAAAAGCGGTAATATCAAGATCATGCTGACACAGAGCCGTCGCTACAATAAGATCACCAATTTTAAGCCTAGGATTAATACCCCCGGCAACACCACTAAAAAGCAGCATCTCGGCACCAAATTTTTCTATCATTGTTGCTGCTGTGAGTGTTGAGAAGACCTTACCAATCTTTGAATACGCAATGACAAGATCGTGTCCTGCATAGGTCGCTTCATAATAGGTATTTTGTGCATATTTTGTTGTGCTATATCCACCAACTTTTTCTAAAATTGGTGCGATCTCTTCGGGCATCGCACCCATTAGGGCAATTTTCATTCTCTTAATCCTTTTTTGCTATCCATTTTTGTACCGTATGAAGACGGTGATTAAGCTCGGCACTTAAGACATCTTCTTTAAAATTACCTAGTCGATACTCTATCTCTCCAAGAGGTGTCACGACACGACTACCTCCCCAAAAACCAATCCCATCTTCAAAACCGACTCGATTAACAAAAATAACATAGGCACTGCACACAATAGCGGTGGACTTCACCAGAGCATCCCATTGTGACTCAATTAAAAGTCCCTCATCACTAAAATCACGTGCAGGTGAAGCTACATGTAAGAATATAATGTCAGGCTTCAACTGGGCTAATGTCGCAATGGTCTCCGCGCGCCAAAGATCTTCGCAGATCAGCATCGCGCTCTGTCCAAAGCATGACTCAAAAAGCTCAATAGACTCACCTTTAAAAAAGTATCGCGCTTCTTCAAACATGCCATAATTTGGCAGATGCATTTTTCGATGTTTATGAACCAGATCACCTTTAGAAAAATAGAGTGCGGTGTTATAGATGCGACCCTCTTCTTTAACCGCTGCTCCAATGGCGATATCTACATCCTCACTCGCTCTGCGTAAAGGTTCTAGCTCATCCAACTCCCAAGCATCTTCATAAAGTTTATCTTGAAGCATATAGCCACTAAGAGCAAGCTCTGGAAAAACAAGAGCATCATTCTCTTTATGTTCTTGTACAAAAGTCAGTACACGCTCAAGGTTACTTCGGTTAAGACGTGGAGCGTGTTGAATCAATGCGACTTTCATGACAGTGTTTCAATGGCCTTCTTTAATGAGTCCATATCTGAAATATTTAGTGTTGTCAGCTCTTTAGCAATACGACGATTTAAACCACTAAGCACTTTTCCATTTCCAAATTCTATAGCCATATCTAAATCTGACGCGATGGCAGTAATAGACTGCTTATATTTTACAGGTTTGGTTAGCTGATCACTTAAAAGATCTAGGGCTTGTGCTTTTGTACGGTAAGCTTGCGTTGTAACGTTAGAGATAATCGGTGCTGAAAACTCATCTTTAAGCACCTTTTGCATCGCTTCACGCAGTGGAACCTGAGCACTTTCAAGGAGTGGACAGTGACTCGCCACAGACATATTTAACAGTAGAGCGCGTTTAGCACCCGCTTCTTTAAAAGTACTCTCTAAAGATTGAAGGTCCTCTTTAAGCCCTGCGACAACCAGTTGCCCATCTTGGTTGTAATTAGCTGGCCATACTTTTTTACCTTCACTTTGAGCCTCTGCACAGATAGAATTAACGCCCTCATCATCCATACCAACGATAACCATCATACTTGCGGCAATCTCACTACAAGCCTCTTGCATCAAAGCACCACGTTTATGCACTAAGGCAACAGCATCAAGATAATCCAGTGCTCCAGAAGCACTAACAGCACTAAACTCCCCTAAGGAGTGTCCTAAAAAAAGTGTGGCCTCTGTTGGCATTGCCTCTTGAAAAAGACGATAGGCCACTAAAGAGATTAATAAAATTGCAGGCTGAGTATAAGCCGTTTCATTAATGGTTTCATTCTCTTCAAAAAGAAGTGCTTTAAAATCAATTCCAGTATGCTTTGAAGCACTGTCTATCATCTCTTTAGCCGTCGCACTCTCTTCATAAAAGCTTTTTCCCATACCGATAGTTTGGCTTCCCTGTCCAGGGAAAATCATTGCAATTTTTTTCATCATCATCCTTAGTTTAAGTTTTTAGCCCGAAAGGTTCATTTTCGGAAATTTTTTTACGTAGTGTATTTCGATTCAATCCTAAACGCTCGGAGAGTTGTAGTTGTGACTTAAAACGTTTAATACCGGCTTGAATAAGAGGTACTTCAAATAGATGAAGAAAATTTCTATAATCATTATTTGAACCCATCTTATCAGTTAAGTAGTTCTCCATAATGATCATCAGTTCATTTTCATTGATATCATCTAAAAGATAATTCATCATAATCTGACGTCGTAATGAGTAGGCATTTTTTGAAATATCAACCTCTAGTTTTGTAAAATCAAAACTCTTCTCAATACCAAAAATATTTTTAGCCTCATGGGTAAAGTGTTCTTGAAGCATCACAACATCTTCAGGACGTTCTTGTAGTGATGGTAATGGTATTTTAATACTAAACTGCTCTTCATAACGCTCATTGACTTCTAATAAAGCTGTCGTTGCAATCACACGCACTTGATACTGCTTAATAAGCTCAAATAACTGCTCACTATTGGGAGAGTGTTCAATATTATAAATAATAATAGATTCACAACTTGGAAGTGCAGAGAGAATTTCATCATATTCCAAGGCATTAAAAAATAGAGCATCAGGAAGAATATATCGGGCAAGGGAACGTTTCCCTGTGCCATGCTCACCACTAATTAAAGCATTAACGGTAAGACTTTTTAATAAATTTGCAGTTTTAAAGGCTTCTTTTGACGCTACCGAAGCACATAAGAAACTAGTGGCATCCACAGCCGCTGCCACCGCCAGTACCACAACAACCATCATCTGCTGCTTGATTCTCAGCTGGAATACCTGTCATTGCTTCTTCAGCAGAGGCATCACGTACACTATTTAACGTGACTGAAAACATCAAATCTTTTCCAGCAAGGGGGTGATTAAAATCAATAATAACGTTCTCCTCTTGAACTTCTTTAACAATAACTTGTACCGTCCCACCATCTTCACCTTGACCATAAAGCGTCATACCTACGTTAAGATCGATACCAGCAAACTGCTCTTTTGGAAGCTCTTGCTGTGCTTCTTCATTGTACTCGCCATAAGCATCTGCAGATTTTACAAGTACATCAGCTTGCTCGCCGATACCCATGTTAACAATTCCACTCTCTAAACCAGGAATGATTTGACCCTTACCAAACATAAAAACTAATGGAGCTCCATTAATATTACTGTCTACTACATCTGCGCCATCACGAACTTCATATTGAATTGATACGACTTGATTTGCTTCAATTGCCATCATTTTACCTTTTGTATAATTTTATTGAATTTTTGGGATTTTATCATAGAAATCTATTTTATTGCTGAAAAGCAAAATTTAGCTACTGAAGCTTAGATAATCTTACTTCAGCATCTTTCGCCAATTTACTATCAGGATACGAGTCCATCAGTGCCTGTAAAAAGGCTTTTGCGTTGTTAATATCTCCAGTTTTTTCCATTGCAACAGCACTATGCATCATCAGAGTTGGCATATAAGATGCCTTATCATAGATCCTTGCACTCTCTTTAAAATAAGCTATCGCCTTTTTATAATTTTTTCTATAGTACCACATCTCCGCTATCATATAGTGAGCACGGGCTGGTTTATAATTGTTCTCAATGAGATAGGTATAATGTTCGATCGATTTCGTATAAAACTTTTCACGGTAGAGCTGTTCAGCCTTCTTAGCTACTTGAGCTTTACTCATCCCCTTATACGGTGAGCTAGAAGTTTTTCCTACTGTTTTCAAGCTTTTACCAACACTTTTCTTAAAAGTATTAATATCTTTAATGACAGCATTGAACTCATCTTTAGAGACATAATTGGAATTTATCGTGTCAATCATTGCGGAGAACTCTGTTAGAACCGTTTTAAACTGAGCAATACTCACTTCATTACCTGAAATACGATCTAAAAGTTGTTTCTCACGTTCAATACGTTCACTTTCACTAAGGTCTCTTGCACTTTGAAGCTGTTTAAGTTCTAGCTTATTCGATTGACTTTTTTCATTAATACCTTCAATAATCGTCTGAAGTCCATCAAGTCGTTCTTGAATAGACGCAACACGATTTTTCTGTGAAAAGGTCTTTTTTTCGATAGTATCGAGAGTTTTTTTATTAGAAAGAATATGTTTTTCAGTCTCTGTCAAACCATAAGGACTAGGACTGTTTAAATCACCGGCCCCAAACACAGAGGGTTCAGCTGCCGATAGTAAGAGGGGTGTAAATATTAAAAAAAGCGTCTTACGCATTTATGGAAGAAGTTTAAAATCTACACGACGGTTTTCCGCCCAACACGCTTTAGTTTTGTCACTACATACTGGATTACTCTCACCATAACTTACCATTGAGATACGCTCAGCTGAGACACCTTTTTCAATCAGCGCAGATTTCACACTGTTTGCACGTTTAAGACCTAGTGCATAGTTATACTCATCACTACCCCACTCGTCACAGTTACCTTCAACTTTTACCATGTAGCTATCTGCTTGAGTCGTTGCCAATTCTGCATTAGCATCAACTTTATCGCCCATAGCAGTTGTCAATGCAAACTGATCAAAATCAAAATGTACACTTTGCATTTGTGACTCTAAACCGCTCATGCTTAGCTCATTGCTATCACCACTAGCGATGCCATTTTCATCAACGATAATATCAGTCCCTGAGACAGTTTCAGTATTCATATTAGCGTCAGCATTTTGAGCTGAGTTAGCATCATTTGTAGCATCAATCGATGGATCTTTAGAACTACAGCCTGTAAAAATTAAAGCCGCTACGATAGCGCTAGAAAGTAAAACTTTTTTCATTGTATAGAACCCTTATATAAATTAGCGTCATTGTATCAAATTTTTCTTTAACAAACTCAAAACAGACCTTCTGCTCACGTAACTTACCAATCAAGAGACTGAATTTTTCCCATTTTTAGAGGAAAAAGGTAGTTTTTATTATGCTCTAAACGAACAACACCGATAGAACTCTGATTTTTATAATTTTTAATAAATAAAATAGCACTTCCATCTTTTGAAAAACGTGGAAATTCATTAACTCCAGTTGCTGTCAAACGACGAATGAAATCCGTTTTTGTTGAGATAAGATGTAAATTAAAAGTATTGGATGAAAAAGCACTTGAGGTCTCACGGGATTTATAAACAATGTAATCTTTATGAGCGCTGCATGCTACATTACTTTTTCCATAATAGACCATCTGTTCGACACTTTTTGAGCCAATTTTTTTCGAAAACACATTAGGATATCCCATACGATTAGAGATAAAAACAAAGTTTTTATCATCCAAAAATTGTCCACTGACATCAATACCACTGTACTTCGTCAGTCGTTGATACTTACCACTACGTACATCAAATAGGTAGATATCAGGTTGTCCATTAGGTGCCATCGTTAGTAAGAGCTTTTCGCCATCAGCTCGTACATCTGAGCAGACCATCATTCCATCTGAGCTAATAATCTTTCTCTTTTTCCCTGTCTTAGTATCTAAGCGGTAAAGCGTCGGTTTTAATCCGCTTAAAGAGGTATAGTAGAGTGCATCTTGACGTTCATTTGCCCATTGAGGAAAAACATTTAATCCGCCTCTTATCATGACATGTTGATACGCTAATGTATAGTCTGTAATAATGATTTCACTTTCATTTCGCCCACTAAGTTTAGAAATAACAACTTTTCTCTTAATCCAATCAACATCTTCTTCTCCCATCGCCTTATTAACATCATAAGCGATAGCATGAGCAACAAAAACATAAAGTTTTTCTTTATGTATCGTATAATTTTTTTGTAAAATAACTCTATTTTGCTCAAAAAACTTAATTTTAGTCTTATAAGATGTACCATCTAAGGGTTCTAGTTTAAAACGTAAGACATAATTTTTTTTCTTATTTTCTCGATTGACTTCAGGATCACTAAAATCACTATTTGTAGATTTTCGATCAACATTAAAAAGACTCAGAACATTCATATCGCTAATTAAAGAACGTAAGAATTTTTTATTCAGATTATTACTGTGACGACTACCATTTTCAATGGCAAGCGAGGGGAGAGAATCTACTTGTTTATTAATATCAAGTGTCAGATCACCAGCATTTAAATTAAAAATAAAAAAACATATGATTAAGAGTTGACGCATTATTTATCCTCAGGTATTAAGTTTATTTTCACACTATAAGGTTTATAGTCTTTAGTTATTGGAAACGTTACATGTAATAATCTATCTTCTAAAAGCAGTGCTTCACTATTCAAAGCTTCGCTAGCTGAATTTTGTAACACGCGATAGGAGACTAATTTTCCATAACGATCAATTGAGATACGTATTGTAACAATATTTCCTAACATCGTAGTATCGACTAAGAAACGACTGTAGATAAGTTCGGTAATTTTAGCGGCTATCTCATTTATCTGTGATGCTGTTGATACTGATTTAGCGTTACTTTTATCAGAAGATTTAGAGATTTCTAAAGATTCAATGGCTTTACTTGCAGTAGATTCTCGTTTTGTACTTGTTTTGATACGCTTTTGAATCTGTTGAATCTGTGCAGTGTCAATTTTTTGTTTTTGAGGCTTTCTTTTTGTATGCACAATTTTTTGAGAATTTACATTAGAAAAAAGAGAAGAGAAGTCAGCAGGTTTTGCAAGAGGTTTTTTTATGACATCTGATTTTTTCACGACACTTTCTTGCTTTTTTTTCACTTGTTTTTTCTCTTTTTTCACTACTTTTTCTTCAGTTAAATCAATAGAAACTTTTACAAAATTGTCTTTTTTCAAAGCAAAACTTTTAAGAGATTCGTTGACAACTAACATATATCCAAATAGTAAAAGCAGAGAAAAAAAAAGTAAAAAAGAGAGAAACCCGCTAAGGTAGAAAAGTGAGTCGTTTCTAACCATTGGTTGCTAAAGAGACTTCACTAAAACCAGCACGTTTAACCGAGCCTAGAATTGACATAACTACACCGTAATCTAAACTTTTATCCGCACTGATCATCACAGATGATTTTTTATCTAACTGCTGTGCATAGTTATAAAAATTATCTTCAAAGCCCAAAAGATCAAAGTTGTCTTTATTGACTTTTAACTCTCTTTTGTCATTGATACTAATATGTATAGGACGACTTTTAGAGACCTGTTTCTGTGCAGAACCTTGTGGTAAATTAATGAGTTCTTCATAAACAATATTGGGTGCAATCACCATTAATATTGCTAACAAAACCAACATAACATCCACTAATGGCGTTATATTAAGCTCTGGTTTTTCATCCCAATCATAGTACAAAGCAGAATCCTATCGTGATAAAAGTGCATCACTCTGCATTTTAACCAAACCGATTAAATCAAAAGATTGTCGTTTAAGAATTTGATGAAAGGTATAAGCAAAGATAGCTACAAAAATACCTGCTGCCGTTGCAATCAAAGCGTCAGAAACACCTGCGGCAATAACATTCATCGTACCACTAGCTTGTCCAATATGAGTAAAGGTATCTAAAATAGAGACAACCGTGCCAAAAAGCCCTATAAAAGGTGCAGTTGATGCTACGACAGAAAGGAAAGAGAGACCTTTAGTAGCATCTTTCGTTGCAGAAAAAATACTCAAATCAAATATTTCTCGTTTTAAATTTGAAGAAGTTTTAATAAAATGACTAAGATAAGAGCGTTCAGATACTGTTGGAGCGCCTAATAACAGTGCTTCTAAGGAGTCTGTTTCTTTGGAAATCCACTGTTTTAAAGAGAAGTAACGGTATAAAAAAATCCATACCAAAATGATAAAATAGATAGAAAGCAATCCCAACACAAAAAGTGTTACGGGATGACTTTTAAGATAAAAATCAATGAATGAATCTAACATTAATTAAACGAGTTTTTGTGCTGCAGACTCAAGCTTTGCTGACACCGATGCAATAGCAACATTAGAATCAGAAATGTCATGAATTAAAGTTTTAGCATCCTCAAGAGCTTTTGCAATTTCACTTTCGTTTTCACCACGAATTGCAACAGCACCATCAACAAGTACCACAACTTTCTCTTCATCCACTTGAACAACACCCCAGTTAACCACTACAGATTCAACTGATTTATCTTCTTTTTCAATATCAACAACACCCGCTTTTAGCAGTGTCGTCAACGTAGCGTGATGAGGAAGAACACCAAATTCACCCTCATCACCTGGTAGTGTCACACTCAGGGCCAAACCGTTAAAGATTGGGCCACTAGGAGTAATGACTTCGAGTTTTAAAGTTTCCATAATTGTCCTTTAAAAACTGCCGCTTATTTATTTTTCATTTTTTCAGCTTTTTCGATCGCCTCATCCATACCGCCTACCATGTAGAAAGCACCTTCAGGCATATGATCGTAATCACCGTTTAAAATCCCTTTGAAACCTTTAATGGTATCTTCAAGAGAAACGTACTTACCAGGAGAGCCTGTAAATACCTCTGCAACAAAGAACGGCTGAGAAAGGAATTTCTCAATTTTACGAGCACGTTCAACCGTTGCTTTATCATCTTCTGAGAGTTCATCCATACCAAGAATGGCAATGATATCTTGAAGATCTTTATATTTTTGTAGTGTCTGTTGAACACCACGAGCAACACCGTAATGCTCTTCACCAATAATTTGTGGATCAAGTAATCTTGAAGTTGAATCCAATGGATCAACCGCAGGATA
>JAYEGP010000082.1:2172-42182 GCA_034659135.1 Campylobacterota bacterium | reverse complement strand
TATCTTGAAGATCTTTATATTTTTGTAGTGTCTGTTGAACACCACGAGCAACACCGTAATGCTCTTCACCAATAATTTGTGGATCAAGTAATCTTGAAGTTGAATCCAATGGATCAACCGCAGGATAAATACCTTTTTCAGCAATTTTACGGTTAAGTACTGTTGTTGCATCAAGGTGAGCAAAAACAGAAGCAGGCGCTGGATCTGTCAAGTCATCTGCAGGTACATATACCGCTTGAACTGATGTGATTGAACCTGTTTTAGTTGATGTAATACGATCTTGTAAAGCACCCATCTCACGAGCCAATGTTGGTTGGTAACCAACAGCTGAAGGGATACGACCAAGAAGTGCAGACATCTCTGAACCTGATTGAGCAAAACGGAAGATGTTATCAATAAACATCAAAACGTCAAGACCTTTTTCATCACGGAAATACTCAGCCATAGTAAGACCCGTAAGTGCGATACGATTACGTGCTCCTGGAGGCTCACTCATTTGACCGTAGCAGAGTGCAACTTTGTCAAGTACGTTAGAGTCTTTCATCTCATAATAGAGATCATTTCCTTCACGTGTTCTTTCACCAACACCGGCAAATACAGAAAGACCATCATGTCCGTGAGCAACATTGTGAATAAGTTCCATGATTATGACGGTTTTACCAACACCGGCACCACCAAAGAGTCCAACTTTACCACCTTTAGCGTATGGAGCAAGTAAATCAACAACTTTGATACCTGTCTCAAACATCTCAGTAGTAGTAGACTGCTCTACTAGTGGTGGAGGGTCACGGTGAATTGACCACATTGGAGCGTCAGCTACCTGATCTCCACCATCAATCGTTTCTCCAATAACGTTAAAAATACGTCCAAGAGCTTTTTCACCAACAGGTACTTTAATAGGAGCACCCGTAGCTTTAGCATCCATACCACGTACAAGACCTTCACTCATATCCATAGCAATCGTACGAACACGACCATCACCTAAGTGAGCTGCAACTTCTAGTACTAGACGGTGCTCTTTACCTTCTAAATTACCATTTACTTCAATTGCTTCATTGATAACCGGTAGATAACCGTCAAAATCAACATCAACAACAGGTCCAATTACTTGGGCAATTTTACCAATCATATTTTCTCCTCTCATTATTTCATCGACTCAACACCACTGATAATCTCTATCAGTTCGGTTGTAATCGATTCTTGACGCGCTTTGTTAAATTTAACATTGAGCGTTTTCACCATCTCTTTTGCATTGTTAGTTGCCGCGTCCATAGCTTGCATACGCGCACTATGTTCTGCTGCAACCGAATCGATCAGTGCATAGTACATGTTGTACTCTACATATTTTTCGATCAATGAATTAAGCATCTTTTCATTATCTTCTGCTTCAATCTCAAGCATTGACTGTTTTGTATCATCACAATCAAAATCATCCACATTTACTGGCAATACACGATCTACATGTAACTCTTGTGTAATAACGTTTTTATAGCCATTGTATACAATATGGACACCGTCGATTTTACCATCATAATAATCTTCGATTGACGTTCTAATGAACTCTGCTGATTTTTGCATATCAGGAGCTGAGCTGAGACCTTTAACTTCATCAAGCATTTCGATCTCATTGTATTTAAAGTATTCAATACCTTTTTTACCAATTCCACGAAGACGAACCTTCGTTTTATTCGCTTTACACTCAGCCATTAATTTACGTGTTGCTTTAAGCGTTTGTATATTAAACCCTCCACATAAACCTTTATCAGCAGTTACAAAAATAATATCAACCATTTGCGGTGTATCAATCTCAGCAAAGGCACGGCTTTCAATACCGCCCACTTTTTGACATTTAATACGCATCGCGATTTCAGCTATGACTTGATTAGTTTTTTCAGCAAAAAGACGTGAACGTTTCGCCAACTCTTCTGCACGACGCAGTTTTGCTGTTGAAACCAGTTTCATAGCACGCGTAGTCTTCTGCGTGTTAGAAACACTTTTGATCTGTCTTTGGATCTCTTTCAAGTTAGCCATATCAGTCCTTAGTTAGCTACGAAAGTTGCTTTAAATTCTTCAAGTGCTTTTTTCATAAGGGCACTTGTTTCATCATCAACTTTTGATGCGCTTCTAATGTTCTCAAAAATTTGAGGATATGACGCTTCAACAAATGGATAAAGCTCTGCTTCAAAACGAACAACATTGCTTGCATCCATATCATCTAGGAAACCTTCATTTCCAGCAAAGATAATAATAACTTGCTTCTCTGCTGTAAGAGGAGAGAAAGGAGGTTGCTTAAGTACTTCAACCATACGTTGACCACGCTCAAGTTGATTACGGCTTAGCTCATCAAGATCCGATGCAAACTGAGCAAATGCTTGAAGTTCACGATACTGTGCAAGATCAAGACGTAAGGTACCAGCTACTTGCTTAGTCGCTTTAATCTGAGCAGCCCCACCAACACGAGATACCGAAAGACCAACGTTGATCGCTGGACGAATACCTGAGTTGAAAAGGTCTGTTTCTAAGAAAATCTGACCATCTGTAATAGAGATAACATTTGTCGGGATATATGCCGCAACATCACCCGCTTGTGTCTCAATAATTGGAAGCGCTGTCAAAGAACCAGCACCTTCGTCATCATTAAGTTTCGCAGCACGCTCAAGCAGACGAGAGTGAAGATAGAAAACATCACCAGGATATGCTTCACGGCCCGGAGGACGACGAAGAATAAGTGACATTTCACGATAAGCTACCGCATGTTTAGAAAGATCATCATAAACAATTAAACCATGACGTGCATTATCACGGAAGTACTCACCCATGGTAACACCCGCATATGGAGCTAAAAACTGAAGCGCTGCAGCTTCAGCAGCTGAAGCAGTAACAATAATTGTATATTCAAGAGCACCGTGCTCTTCCAAGCGACGGATAACTTGTGCTACTGTAGACTCTTTTTGACCTACTGCAACGTAGATACAGACAACGCCATTACCTTTTTGGTTAATGATCGTATCAAGAGCAACCGTAGTTTTACCTGTTTGACGGTCACCAATAATAAGCTCACGTTGTCCACGACCAATTGGAACCAAAGCATCAATTGCTTTAATACCCGTTGCCATTGGTTCGTGTACCGATTTACGTTCCATAATTCCAGGAGCTTTTTCTTCAACAAAACGCGTCTCTGTTGCTTCAATTGGACCTTTACCATCAACGGGCTCACCCAATGCGTTTACAACACGGCCAAGAAGCGCGTCGCCAACAGGAACTTTAAGCAGTCTATTAAGACGCTTAACACTCATGCCTTCACGAATCTCTGGACCTTTACCAAGAATAACAACACCAACGCTGCTCTCTTCAAGGTTAAGAACGAGACCTTGAGTCCCCTCTTCAAATTCAACCATTTCTCCGGCCATAACATTATTAAGACCATAAACTTGTGCAACGCCATCAGCATAGGTGACGACCTTACCTGTTTCATTAATATCTACGCTCAACTCAAAGTTTTCAATACGTTCTTTGATTATTGAACTGATTTCATCAGCTTGTATTTTTGCTACCACTACTATTCTCCTCTCATAAAGTTAGATTGCTTTTAAAATATGCTCTATCATCTGTGAATTTAGACGATTTTTTGAAAAGTTAATTTCAATTCCCAAATCTTCCACTTCCACTTTGACACCATCATAATCAGACTTGATAAATTCAAGTGCTATGCTAGATCCAACTTTCTTGCTTAGTCCAGAACTAAGACCCTCGATTGCTTTGTCATCAATATCACTGTCACTAAAAACTTTACCGACAAATGAATTTTTTGTACGAGCGAGCTCTTTTTTCATTTCAACTGCAATGGCTGGAATGATATTAATACGTCCATTTTCTGCTAATAGTGCAAGAAGATTTTCAATCTTCTTGCTATCGGCACTTTTCACTGATTCAACTAAAAGATTTTTTTTATCTTCCCTTGAAACATCTGGACTCAAAACAATTTGAGTAAATTTGTCATTTTCAAATGCTGCTGCAAGACCCTCAAACATATCAGACATCGATTCAAATTCTGAAGCGTCTGTGCTTTCACGCATTGCTTTAATATAACGTTTTGCGATAAGTTCATCCATCTCTATGCCACCTTCTTCATTATAATCTGTGCCATAGCGTCTTTATCAAAACTTTCGCTCTCTTGTGCTAAGAGATCATTCATCACATTATCAACAACATTTCTGACCATTTTTCTCTGTTCAAGATCCATTAATGATGCATTCTGTTTTTCGACATTGTCAAGATCAGCATCACACTGTTGCATGATATTATCATTTAAGATTCTGTTCTCTTTTTTCGAAATTTCAACAAGATCAGATGCAAACTTTTCAGCGTCATCAATTTTTTGAAGCGCCTCTTCTTTTGCACGCTTTGATTCTCTCATCTTCTCTTGCACGCGTTCTAATTCAGCACCAATACCAGCCGATCTGCCTTTAAAAAAAGCTTTTATCGGACTTGCAAGGAGATAATATAAAATACCTGCAAAAATAAAAAAGTTAATCGTACGTTGAACAATATCAGTTGGACCTTCACCCCCACCGGACGCGAAAGCATACGCTGACATCATTACTATTATAAGTAAAATTTTACCCATCTAAACCCCTATATCTGTGCAAATTTAGCTTTTACAGCTTCTTTAAACAGTGGAACCTGTGACAATAGAGCATTATTTAATTCATCTCTCTCTTTAAGAAGAGACGCTTCAAATTCTTCATACTCTTTAGCCAATGTAGCACGTTTTGCTTCCATTTTGCTCTCTGCTAACTCTTTAGCATCTGCAATAACTTTTTCTCTTAACGCTGCTGCTTCTAGTTTTGCATCGTTTATAATCTTCTGCGCTTTTGCTTCAAGTTCTGAAATCTCAGCGTCATTGTTACCAACTTCACTAAGATCTTTTTGAATATCTGCATCACGTTTTTCCATATAGGAAAAAAGAGGATTATAGAGCCAACTATTTAGCACAGCAATAAGCATCAAGAAGACTACAATCGTACTACCAAGCAGAATTGGACTAATATCTAACATATCACCTCCTAAAAGTTGCGAAATTATACTATTTATAAATTGAAACAATAGTTAAAACTAATGCAAAATAGAAAAGAAATTCAGAAAATTGTGATTAAATTATAAGCAGAAGAAAAAGTAGGACTATTTTAAAGCATTTAGTAAAAATTCCAAATCTTCGCTAGATTTGAAGTTGATGGTTAATTTATTATTTTTTACACTACTTTCAAGGCCTATGCCTTCAAGCTTTTCATATATTCGTGTAAAATCAAACGTATCTTTACGCTTAGGTGTGCAAATTTTTTCAGCAGGCGCATCTTTTAAGTTTTTAACCATACCTTCAACTTCTCGGACACTCAATTTTTGTCCAATGATTGAATTCATTACTAAAAGTTGATCCTTGTCGCTGAGACCTATCATTACTTTAGCATGTCCCATCGTGACTTTGCCTTCTATTAATGATTTTTGAATTTTTTTATTTAACTGTAAAAGACGTAATGTATTGGTAATGTGGGTACGACTTTTATGAATCATTTTTGACAACTCTTCATGGGTCAAGCTATGTACTTTAATTAACTCTTCATAGGCCAAAGCAAGCTCAATGATATTCAACGATTCACGTTGAATATTCTCAATTAATGCATGCTCACGCATCTCTTCTTGTGAAATTGAGACTACTATAGACTTAATGGTTTTACTCTTGGCTAGTTTACACGCTCTCCAGCGACGTTCACCCGCGACTAAAACATATTTACCCGACTCTTTTACCACAACAATCGGCTGAATCAGACCATGGTTTTTAATGGATTCTGCTAACTGCAGTAAATTTTCTTGATCAAAAGTTTTACGAGGTTGAAAAGGGTTGGGTTTTATTTCAGATAAAGCGATCTCTTTAATGTCATGACGATTCTCTGGCATCTCATTATCATAAGCTTCTTCGATTTCACCCAGCAGCGCACCTAAACCACGGCCTAATGCTTCTTTTGCCATTACTACGCCAATATTGAATATGCTAAATTTTGGTAGGCAACTGATCCACTTGATTTTACATCATAAAGTATTGCCGGCTTACCAAAACTTGGACTCTCAGCTAATTTAACATTTCTAGGGATAACTATAAATTGATTATCGATATCTTTAAATAATTTCCCCTTAAAGTGTTGACGTAGATCAGCAAAAACTTGTTTTGATAAGTTATTTTGGGAGCTGTACATCGTTGGTAGAAATCCCTTTATTGCTAATTTAGGATTAATCGTTTTACGTACCAATTTCACGGTATTTAATAGTTGCGCCAATCCTTCAAGAGCAAAAAACTCACATTGAATAGGAATAATGACAGAATTTGATGCTGCCAGGGCATTAATCGTCATCGGTCCCAAGGCAGGAGGGGAATCGATGATAATATAATCATACTCTTTTTTGACCTGAGCGATCGCTTTCTTTAAGATAAGCTCACGACCCTTAGAATTACCGGCATCATAGTACTCTTTTTCAGCACCGACAAGACCAATGTTAGAAGGTGCAATATTGAGTGTTGGGAGTGTTGTCTTTAAGATAACATCTCGAAGCTCTTTGGTTCCAATAAGAACATGGTAAATATTAAACTCATAATCATTTCGACTGTATCCAAGTGATGTTGTCGCATTGGCTTGAGGATCACCATCTATAAGAAGTACTTTTTTTTCTGCCACAGCTAATGAAGCGGCTAAATTAACAGCAGTTGTCGTTTTACCCACTCCGCCTTTTTGGTTGGCGATTACAATTACTTCACTCATCGTTGGCTATATATCCTTGTTCCATTACACATTAAAGAGCCGTCATCCATCATCTGAGCGTCGATATAAGAGATATCATTATGACTCGATTGTGGAATTTTTCTTCTGCTATGCTCAAATTCTAACTTATAATTACTAAAAACCTGCTTCCATGAAATTTTTTTTTCAATGAATTTTAAATAACTCTCAAGAAGTACTTTAAGATCAAAATCAATATCAATAATTCCAAAGTTATCTGGGGCATGTTTACTATTGATTCCTATACCACATATAAGATTGTCACCTTGAATCGTTGTAATACAGCCTCCAACCTTTTTCAGATCAATATAGAGATCATTTGGCCATTTTAACCACAGCTTTGAACCTTCTTTGACAAAAGTCTCTTTTAATAGGTACATAAAATAGATAGAAGCTGATTCAAGTTTAAGATCATCAGGAAGTGATTCTTGAGTAATGGCAAATGAAAAAAACAGATTGCCATCAAGACCTATCCAACTATTACCACGGCTTCCAATGCCATGAGTCTGTCTGAGTGTAGCAACAGCAACTGGAGCTTGGTAATTTTTAGATCTAAGCGCCTCTTTTAAATGGTTTTGTGTAGAATCAACACTATTAAGCCAGTGTATCGTCACAGTTTAATCTCGCTCCATTTAGATAATCAATGACACGCATCTCTTTTTTTGAAGGAGGCTGCACAGTAAAAATACGCAAAGAACCTTCTAATGTACTCACAACAATACTATCCGTATCAACACTTAGAATTTTTCCAGAACTGTTGTTCACTATAGCGTTTTCAAATGCAATCTTTTTTAACTTCAATCCACTTTCCAAATAGACACCTGGCCATGGTGTAAAAGCACGATAGCGGTTATAAAGAGCCGTTGCATTATCAAAGCGTACTTGACCATCAGCTTTTGTTATCTTTGTACAGTGTGTCGCTTTGTCATTATCTTGAGCGATTGCGCTAAGCGTATTAAAGTTTTTTAAAACATCTAAAGTTAAATCTGAAGCCACATCAGTGAGACGATTAAAAAGCGTTTCAAGCATTTCATCTTTATCAATAGTGATGCGCTCAATTTTTAAGATATCACCAGTATCGAGCCCCACATCCATAAGCATAGCGGTGACACCACTCTCTTTGTCACCATTGAGCAGAGATTGTTGAATCGGACTTGCTCCACGATACTGAGGTAAAATAGAAGCATGCAAGTTAATACATGGTACATAATCAAGAATGGCTTTGGGTAAAATCTGACCATAAGCCGCTACTACAATGTAATCACATGCAATTGTTAAAAGTTCTGAAACTACTTCTTCATCACGCAGTCGACTGGGTTGATAGATTTCAATGCCGTTCTCCTGCGCTAAAACTTTAACGGGGGGTGGCGTCATGATTTTTTTTCTGCCTACGGGTTTATCAGGCTGAGTATAGACTGCTGCAACATTAATGTTATGATCATTAATTAAACTTTTCAAAATACTCGAAGCATAATCAGGCGTCCCCATAAAGATAACAGTCATCAAGATTCCTTAGTAAAAAGTGTACCGCTTTGATGATTGTCATCAACTAAAAATGCACGAACATCACTTAAATCAAATCCACTAGCAAGGTACATTGACTTATCATGTCTAAGCATATAATCAGCCGCCTTAAGCTTAGTCACAATACCACCTGTTGCGAAGTCATTATTGGGTGTCACTTCACGTTCAAGTTCTTCTTTCTCAATACTATTTACATGGTAGCGTATCTTAGCATCACTGTGACAGTTAGGATCTTTATCATAATACGCACTGATATCCGAAAGAATGACTAAGAGTTCGGCATGAAAATAATGCGCTGCGTACGCGGAGAGTTGATCATTATCACCAAGTTCAAGCTCTTCGGTAGCTGTGGCATCATTCTCATTAATAATAGGAACAACACCATTCTCTAATAAAATATCGACAGTATTTTTGACTCTTTGTGCTTGCTTTTGAGTATGGAAATTTTTCGAGGTCACTAAAATTTGTGAAACTATAATATTATGTGCTTCAAATTTACGTTTATATTTTCTCATAATAAGTGGCTGACCTATTGATGCTAGGGCTTGCTTGTTTTTAATAACACTTTTGTCAAGTTTTAATTCCGTATATCCTGCAGACACGGCACCTGATGAGACTAAAATAATTTCATACTGAGGTTTGAGTTCAACAATAAGGTTAACTAAGTTCTGCATGCGCTCTACAGCGACACCGTCATCTTGCGTTAAAACGGCACTTCCTACTTTAATGACAATACGTTTCATGATCGTGCCAGTGCTACTAACTTATAAAGAGCGTATCGAATCGGCTCGATATTTGTCTTCATAACAGATGAGATCGGAGCAACAAAAAAAGGCTTGCTTGAGTCAAACACAACATTATCTTCATCTAAATCACCTTGTTCATAAAAACCTAAGCTACTATCAAAATCATAAAAGCTTTTAGTCCCTGAACTTAAGCCTAGCATTGCTATAAAATCTTCAACTTTCTCTTTGACTTCTTCTGCAGGTAGGGTATCTGCGCGAGTCAGCGCAATCGCATAATTGGTAATACTAAGCTTTTCTGAAAATTTCTGAAGCTCCTCTTTAAGTGTCTTAAACTGAGTTTCAAGATCTCTATACGTCGCGATATCAACCATAAACAGAAGGGTCTTCGTTCTCTCAATATGACGTAAAAATTTAAGCCCTAAACCTTTACCATCACTTGCTCCTTCGATAATCCCAGGGATATCGGCCATAACAAAAGAGTCAAAATCACCCACATTCACTTGTCCAAGCTTTGGAGTGAGTGTTGTAAACTCATAGTTTGCTACTTCAGGTCGTGCATTGGAAACCGTAGAAATCAATGTGGATTTTCCTACATTTGGAAATCCCACTAAACCAACATCGGCTATAAGCTTCAGATCAAGTTTAATCTTTTTAGTTTCTCCCGCTTCACCGGGTTGTGCATAACGCGGTTGTTGATTTGTTGAAGATTTAAAGTGTGTATTGCCCAAACCACCACGGCCACCTTTTAAATAGCACTCTTCTTGACCATGCGTCACTAAATCAAAAAGAACATCTCCACTCTCTTGCTCAATAATCTGAGTTCCTGGAGGAACAATAACAACAACTTTTTCACCCGATTTTCCGGTCATGTTAGAACCAAGGCCCGGTCTTCCATTTTCTGCTTTTAAGTGTTTGTTACCTTTAAAGTGTGAAAGCGTGTGGGTATTGTTATCACAACGAAACCAGACGTCACCGCCTTTACCACCATCACCGCCATTAGGACCACCATTAACAACAAATTTTTCACGACGAAAGGCAACACAACCGGCTCCGCCCTTACCTGATGATACTACTATTTCGACGTGATCTGTAAACATGTTATTCCTTGAAACTATGGAAATATTTAATGATAAACTCACTCTTACATGTAAGGTATTTAAAGTGTACTGTTAAATATTTAAATGATTAATAATGGAAAGAGATTCAGGCATTTGCCTAAACCGTTATAAGAGAAAAATTAAGAAGCAGGTACGATTGAAACTTGTTTACGTTTTTTGTCTTTACGTTCAAACGCAACAACACCGTCAACAAGTGCAAAAAGAGTATGATCTTTTCCCATACCGATATTTTTACCTGGGTGAACTTTAGTTCCACGTTGACGAATAATGATATTACCCGCTACAACTGATTCGCCACCGTATTTCTTAACGCCTAATCTACGTCCCGCTGAATCGCGGTTATTCTGTGTACTACCCTGACCTTTTTTGTGTGCCATGCTCTACTCCTGCTTTAAATTACGCTGCGATTTTAGTAATGCGAACACGTGTATAATCTCTACGAAAACCACGTTTTACCTTACTATCTTTACGACGACGTTTTTTGAAAATAATAACTTTTTTTGCGCGGCCTTCGTTCACTACCTCAGCAGTTACGACAGCACCCTCTACAAATGGAGCACCTACTTGAAGTTCACCATTATTGACAGCTAAAACTTCTTTGAATTCTACGGTTTGTTCAGCGTCAAGACTCATCTTATCTAATTCTAAGACATCACCCTCTTGAACTTTATACTGTTTACCGCCATTTTTGAAAATTGCGTACATTTCGCTTCCTCTATTTTTCTATATGTGACTAAAAAGTTCGCGAATTATACCTGAACAAGATTTAAGTTTTGTTTAAAGACTATATTTTTTATACAATTGCCACGGCATCTATCTCAACAAGTGCATTTTTAGGTAGTGTTTTTACGGCAACAGTAGCACGCGCTGGTTTATGATCTTTAAAGTAATCCGCATAAATTTCATTGACGGTGACAAAATCATCCATTGAATCAAGAAAGATTGTGGTCTTTATTACTTTGGATAGTGAACTATCTGCTTCTTCTAAAACAGCAGAAAGATTTTTTAAAACTTGATGGGTCTGAATGACAATATCATTTTCCAACATCTCGCCCTCAGGTGTTAAAGCAATTTGACCCGAAGTATAGACCATACCATTAACACTGACTGCTTGGGAATAGGGGCCAATGGCTTGAGGGGCTTTATCTGTTTGAACATACTGCATTATCTATCCTTAGGAATCAAAATTAAATAAAACATAAATCTTAGCGTACTCTTTTAGCCCTAGTCAAACGATTTTAATCGTCGCGTAGCTAAGGCTATGCTCCTCATAAAATAGTGTGACTAGAACTAAAATAGCAATCCCTAAGATTTACATTTTATTCAATTCTGATTCCTTAATCTTTTTAAATTTTCGTTCAACATCATCTAAGATTGAACTAAAATCTTCAACATTCCAATACCCAGGCACGGCATAGATTTTTTTCTCATTTGGTGTTAAAAAATAGTGCTTAGGTACCATCTTCGCCTGAAGTGATTCAGGATAGATATCGATATCACGAGTCAGTTCAACCGCTATAAAGCTCTTTTTTAAGCGCTCTTGAATGGTATCATCAAGCATGGTTGTCGCTTCCATTTTTCGGCACCAACGGCAATCTTCACTGACAATAAAAACATAAAAAATTTTATTTTCTTTTAATGCCTTAGCATGTGCTAAATCATAATCATCTAACCAGTCGAGTGCATTCAAACTTAACAGAGCACCTAATATTACATGTAAAATAAGAATACGTTTCATTGAGTTTATCCTGAAATTTAAAACCGTAAGTGTATCATAGATTGCAAAATGCTATACTTATTAGATGAGTAATTTAATATTTCTATTCAATAAGGTTATAGAAAATGCATCATAAAATCTCCATCAGTATTAACAGTGCTAAAGACATTGTTCTTTTAGAAAGCACCTTTGAGTATGTACAAAAACATGCTGATATCTATAAAGCAGAAAATCTACATGAAGCCTTTCATGAAGTCATAAGCAATGTTTTACAACATGGTTATCAAAGTAAAGAGTCCATTCACCTTGATGTGCATTTTACACTGACAAAAGATCATATTCGTATTGATATTGATGAGATGGGACTTCCTTTTGATTTTAGTCGCTACCTTCAAGAAGGTTTGGATCATTCAGGAGATCACTCTAAGGGCTTTTATCGTATTTATGACCTGATTGAACTTTTCTATTTTTCGACACTGCCCAATCAGGCAAAACGTTTTTCACTCCTACAGACACTAGAATCCTATAATGCACTTCAAAGCAAAGAGAATACGATACTCGACATCAATAAAAACGAGTTGCTTTCCCATCTTGATATTAGAAAATTTCAAGATGGCGATGGCGAGGGTATTGCACAACTTGTCTATCATAATTATGATTACACCTATTACAAATCACTCTATTATGAGCCTCATAAGATACGTGAATCAAACCATAAGAGAGAGAGTATCTCTATTGTTGCAAAATACCATCACCATATTATTGGACATTTTGCCCTTATTCCCTCCAAAACATCTCATATTGCTGAGATTGCTGTTGCTGTAGTCGATCCAAAGTTTAAACGTATGGGCATTATGAATACGATGTTTGATGTTATTATTGAAGAGGCAAAAAAGATGCAGCTACTCAATATCTATGGTGAGGGAATGATGCTACATCCTTACAGTCAAAAAGCCAATTTGAGTCATGGCATGATTGAAAGTGCCATTATTATGGGTGAAGTTCCCTCTATCATGGAGATAGAACATAAGATAAAAGATCAAGAACGCAGTGGCGTGGTTGTTGCATTTTTACTTATAGAGAAAAGTCCTCGTCACCTTAGACTTCCTCATACCTATCACGAGCAGATATTAAATGTATATACTGATGCGGATATCATCTTACATGTAAACAGTGAACCCACACCCCATCGTGATCCCATTCGTAAAAAAAGCGATAGCTTACTTAATATCGGTACCATAATCATTGAAGATACCATTGATGAACGTACCTTTAAAGGATTTCTTGATGAGATGCTCTGTGAGCATTATGATATGATCTTTGCTGACATCAATTTACATCATATCGTAGGGATTGACTCCGTAATAGCACTCTTAAATAAATTTCGATTCTTTTATAGTGGGGTGTTTTTTAACTTTTATTTTGATGAAGATTATCTCAGACTACAGAGAAAAAACAGTCTATTTGTCGATGAAGAGCATCTTGTCTGTTACTCTGAGAACGCCAAAGCCTTAATGAAATTTATTTTAAAAGATAAGACTACCGTCTAGCGACACGGTTGGACTTTACATTCTCTTTACGCGTCATATATTTTAAATAAGAGATAAAAATAGTAATAAGAATAAGTGATGCCACAATTTCATAGCCAATGGCCCAGACAACAAAGAAAGCCGTGAGATCAAATACTAAAAAGTTTTCCATATCTGCGCGCGCAATAAAAAGGAATAAAAAGATAATACCCGTGATATAAGGGATAGATAAAAAGTAAAAAGTAAACATAATACCCTCCCAGCCCTCAGGAGAGATAATAAAATCTTTAACATCAACTTCTTGAGATCCAAAATTATCTTTATTTTTACGAGATTTTTGCAAACGGTCTTTATACTCTTTGGCATCACGCCGAACATGAACATAATGAAGATCTTGATTACGCTCGCTATTTTGAAATTTAGGTGTACTCATTATGTCCTCTTAATATTTTTAAACAAAGTGGCACAATGATATCACAATCTATCTAATAATCCAATATAACCTTTAAAAAAACCTCATAAAGTTGACGTACTTCTTTAACTGTTGTACGCTCGTTTGGTGCGTGAATCGTGTCATTTTTTACGCCAAATTCAACCACATCAATACCATAAGGTGCAATAAAACGTGCGTCCGATGTTCCTCCAGCAGTAGAGTGTTTTGGTGAAACACCGGTTACATGTAAGATTGAAGCATCTAAACTTCTCACAATTTTGGTATCGACATTGGTCATAAAAGGGTATGCTGATTGATCCAGCTTCAAAGAGTAGTTCATCTCTTTAAAATAACGATGCACAAAATTTTCAATATCTTCTCTATTTGTCTTTGTCGAATTACGAACATTAAACATCAATTTAAGTTTACCAGGAGTGACATTCGTGACTTCCATACCTGCGCGGATATCGGTAATGACAAATTGGCTTGGAGAAAAAAATTCATCACCCCCATCAAGGTTGACACCGGCAATATGTGGTAAAACTTGGGCAACCTTATGAATCGGATTCCTTGCTTTCTCAGGATAGGCAGCATGACCTTGTTTTCCTATTTTTTCAATAACCCCATTAATCGAACCACGACGCCCTACTTTCATGGCGTCACCAAACTCCTCTTCACACGTTGGTTCGGCTACAATTACGGAGTTAGGTAACAGATCATGCGTCTCAAGATACTTAAGAACTTTAACCGTACCATGTTTAGCAGGACCCTCTTCATCTGAGGTTAAAAGCAGAGAAAGCGTGCCTTTAAAATCTTTTGTGTCTTTCAAAGCTTGAGTAAAAGCAGCAACACCTGATTTCATATCTTGTGTTCCTCGACCATAAATATAGCCATCTTTTTCTATCGCTTCATAAGGATCACAGTCCCACCCCTCACCCGCAGGTACCACATCAACATGACCTGCGAAACAGAGATGTTCACCATCAGAGAATTTTTTATAGATAAAAAGGTTTTTTACCTCTTCTATATCGATACGAATGGCCATATAGCCTTCAAGATAGCCCTCTATAAAATCAAGTAGTCCGCCATCATCTGGTGTTTCACTTTTAGTACTTATGAGTTTTTTAAAAAGTTCAATAACGTCCATGATAATTATTTTGTCACCGTATTTTCATAAAAAACATACGTTGAAAAAGTACTCACTTCGAAGTAGATCTTACGCTCATCTTTATCGACGATATGATTAAAATTTCTATCTTCAATGCCATATCCATAGCGATAAGCACGAGGCTTTCCATCATCCGTTCCCTTTCCCGTGCTCAATTTATCCACTTTTAAAAAACGTTTTATCAGCGTTGATCCTGCATAAATATCTAAAACACCATTGGTTCCTGTCCAGTTTTGTACACTACGGCTAAATTTGTTCTGTGTCTCTTGCGTACATCCTGAAAACAGAGTCATTAATACGACTAGACTGAGTGCAATTTTTTTCATTGACATCCCTTTATAATAAAAATTCGCGTTCAAACGCTTCATCGATATCGATAATCTTACGCTCTTTGAGTGAAGCAATGACTGAGGGAGTACAACTCACATCATCAGGCCAAGGTCTCTCAAATCCATCAAAATCATTTTTGTTAGTAGCATCGATCATCATACATGCCTCTTTAAAATAGAGATCTCGATTAGAATCGATATTATTAACCACACGCCAGATTAGCATATATTCATTATCAAGATAGTTATTTTTAATATCAACAATCACTAAAATTTTAAAATGCTCATAGAGTGGTTTTAGTGCTTCAAAAAGCTCTTTTTGAGAGCTGTGTTTCTCGGCTTTAATAATGCATATTGGATTTTTTGTATCGGTATAGTACTGCTTTAAATCCTTTACAAGGGAAGATATCTCTTGCATCTTCTCAAGTAAAATAGCATCATCAATAAGCTTTACATGTAAGTCCTCAACCTCATCACCTGTACAGTCAATACCAAGCTTTCCACCCACAGCAAACTTAGGAGAGCTATGATCAAGTGCATCCACTACACCCCGACTGATAAAGAGATCATGAATATCAATACGATCTAAAATATATCTTGTAATGGCATCATGATCACTCAGCTCAGGAGCATCTTCATTAACAAAGATGGCATGTTTGACAAAACTCATCTGCCCTACTCCCCAAAATGCATGCATAATCTGCTGGGCATGTCCAGGATAGAGGGTTTTAATCTTCGCTAAGATGAGATTATGAAACACCCCATTTTCAGGCATGTAATAATCAATTAGATCTGGTGCTGTTGTCTGAAGCAGTGGTAAAAAGATACGCTCTGTTGCGTGACCCATATATTTATCTTCCAAGGGTGGTTTTCCTACAACGGTGGCTGCGAATATCGGATTTTTCTTACATGTAATGGCCGTCACATCCATAAAAGGATACTCCTCTTCTAAAGTATAATATCCAGTATGATCCCCAAAAGGACCCTCTATTCTCAAAGACTCGACATCAACAAAACCTTCTATAACATAATCCACATCACCTGGTACATAGATATCATTAGTAATAGACTTCACCAGTTGCGCATTCTCTTTTTTAACAAAACCGTATAAGAGCAGTTCAAATACACCGATAGGAAGCGGTGCCTGTCCACACCAGATGTACATCGGGTCACCACCAATTCCAATAGAGACAGGCATCTTTTTACCTGCTTTTTTATACTCATGAAAAAAGTGGTTACTGTCTTTGTGAATCTGCCAGTGCATCCCCAAGGTATGATCATCATAGACTTGGAGACGGTACATGCCTAGATTATTCATTTTACCATCAAGCGATTGTGTATAGACCTGCCCCATAGTAATAAAAGGGCCACCATCTTGTTCCCATGTTGTTAAAACAGGTAAATCACTTAACTTAGCATCAGCACTCATTTTAATGACGTCTTGACACTCACCGCGGCGCTTAAGCTTTTTTGGAAAAACCGATTTTAGGTTAAAAAGCGTGTTAAACATAGAGAGTTTATCCATAAAACCACTCGGTGGCTTCATCTTCAATAAGGCTGCGATTTCTGCACCAATAGCGTCACCATCGCCAATAAGCAGTTCAACCGCCTTAGCCGAGCAGAAAACATTCATTAAGATAGGTTCATCAAACTTCTTACTGTTTTTCTTATCCACAACATTAGTAAATAATAGGGCTTGGCTCTGAGGTTTCTTGACCTCAATATAAGCAATATGGGGAATCTCAAGATAGATATCAAGTTCATCATCTATCGTTCTTAAAAGATTATGTTGTTTTAAAAGTGAAAGGGTTTTATTCATTATTATTCCTTACATGTAAAGTCTAAAGTTTCTTCTAAGGTATTATGCTCACTTTTTAGCGTAGCTATCAAATGTGCAAATTTATCTACCTCTTCCCAATTAGTGTACTCAATCACACTATTAGGATCCGTATCTCCTTTTGTCATCCACATAATAAATCGTATCATCTGTCTATCAAAAACTCCATATTTTTGATAATCAAGTTTTCCACCAAAAACAGCTAAGTTTTTTGGTTTCCAAGATATCTGCTTTAAAAATTTAACTAAGTAAGGATTGGTATCAGGTCGATTTTTATTTGGTTTTCTAGCCACAATATTAACCGAGAAAAATGCATTTTCTTTACGTTCTAAAACTTCTTGGTTATTACGTATAAATTCATACACTATTTTATTATGCTTACCATATCGAATACTCGCACCAATAACAATAATGTCAAACTCATTTAAATTAATCTCTTTAGTATCTATTGATACTAAAGTAACGACCTTGTTTTTTTCTTCAATAATAGCTTTCATTGTATTACAGATTTTTATGGTGTAATTATCCGTTGTCGAATAAAGTATAATTATTTTAGCGATTTAAAATCCTTTTGTATAGAGAATCAATCCCAATCATCCATAATGTTTTTCTTCACATCTTGAGCCTGCGATTGTGCTTTTTTGCCTTGAAGCTGCTCTTCATAATCGAGCTGCAGTCCTTGTGATGTCATCACAAACCCTTTAACACTTATCTTACCCTCATGAATGGCTTTATGATGATCTTTACAAAGAGGAATCAAGTTAGATTTATGATCTTGATGAAAATGACCAATAAAACCTGCTTTATCCGCTAAGGACTGCTGTGAAATATGATGTACATCCTCGGCAATATTACCACAAATGACGCATTTTGTAAGATACAACTCTTTATTGTACTTACTCGTACGTTTTTTAGCCAAGAGTTCAAGCTCATCAAAATCATTCGCCAAACGCTTTCGAATCTTATTTGCCCCTTCTAAAAACTCACTGTCCATATGAAGTGATTTTGCAAACTCAAGACCATAAACACTACTGCCACTACCCGATTGTAAGATGCGATTAAAAAGCAGTCGATCTTGAGATTCATCATACTCAACACTTAGGTGCAGATCAACAACACTATCTAGTGAGCGTATCTCTTTCATGGTGGAGAGTTGATGCAAGTGTGTTGCAAAAAGAAAGATAGAGCGTAATTTGGCTAGCTTAATGATGGCACTCGCCACAATAGCCACACCTGAAAGTGTCTCAGTTCCATGAGAGATCTCATCACCTAAGATAAGTGAGTGTTCTGTGGCACGGTTAAAGATATTTTTCATCTCCAACATCTCAACGGCAAAAGTAGAAAGCCCTTTGGCAAGATTGTCTTGTGAGACGATACGGGTGAAGATAGATTCAAAAAGTGAAAACTTCATGGCCGATGCCGGAACAAAAAATCCTGACTGCGCTAAAAGAACGGCAATACCGATACTTTTCATCAAAGATGACTTCCCACTAGAGTTAATACCATAAAGAAGTACCCCATTAATATTATGCCCATCATGAACCGAGACATCGAGCATCACCGTATCAGGATAGGGCAGATCCAGGTAAGATCGTTCCCCCATAATAATATCATTAGGAATATAAATTCCCTGACGCTCTTGAATCTCAATAAGGGGATGACGCAGTCCCATCATCTGCAAAAAGTTTTCATCATCACGCGCGTCGATAATCATCGGTCGCGAATAGTTATAACGCTCTGCCACTTTTGCCGAACTCACCGCGACATCTAAATCGGCCACATAACGGATAATTCTCTCAAATAGCAAGGTATAACGACGTTCAAATGTGAGCTGGAGCTGAATAAAACGCTCTTTTACCAAAGAGACAATCTTAGCGCGATTACGCATAATCTTATCGGAGAGTTGGTCGGTAAGTTCTGAAGTTATTTTCACACTATTGGTCAGTTTCTTGACAGAAAATTCTTTACATGGTAGAAGCGTCCCATCAAGGTCTATACTGCTTTCACTAAAACGCGTCTCAATCATCGACCAACGGTTTTTACTTAATGAAATGTAATAACCCTCTTTATCTAAAAGACCCAAACTAACATATCGATTCTGTGAAGAGGCAGCGACACCACTGAGCATCTGTTCGATATTGTCCATAATAATAGAAAATTGCTGTAGCATTCTCGCATTTTCATCCACTAAAGTATCAATTGCCGCATCAACGCCACGCATTAAAAAGTTATCATCAAGTGTGGCCATAGTGAATCTTCGAGAGGTATCCAAATCAAAACTTGTCTCAATATCTCGAATAAACTCATTCACTTCACTCTCACTAAAAGATGCCTTTTGAATTTTATGCTTTTTAATATAGGCCATCAGTTCTCGTACAGCAATTAGTGACTCATAAACATAATTCATCTCAAAAGGGTGCAGTCGTGCTAACTTGGTGCGACGAGAAAGCCTTTCAATATCATAAATGCCACGCAATGTCTCTTCTAAAAGCCTGGCATGTGGATTGACTTTTTCGATTAAATTGTAACGCCTCTCAAGTTCATCACGCTCCATAATTGGGTTAAGAAGACGCTCTTTTAAGAGACGTTTTCCAATAGCTGTTGCACTTTTATCGATCAGTTTAGAAAGGGTGAATTCATTTCGATCTTTGGAAATAATAGCTAACTGCTCTAAGGCATTATTTCCAAGGTAGAGATAACGTCTGTTATCAATGACACTAGGACGAGAAAGTTTTTGAATAATATGCACATCATGCTCAATAATAAAATGTACTAAAATCGCTAAGGCTTCAGAAATCAGTGGAGTACGTTCCAGATCCAGATGTTCAATCGGAGAAAGTAAAGATTGAATCTGATACACCTTTTCAAAAAGTGTATTTTGATAATCGATTTTTGGACGTTCATGATTAACGCTGTAGGTGTAGTGCTCAGGGATCTCTAAATAACGAATCACCTCTTTTTGATCATCTACACCATCTAAAAAAGTAATAACAACCTCAGAGGTTTTATAGATATTTAATAGATTAAAAACCTCATCGAGTCCATAACTTTGATCTTCGCTTGTCCCATGCGTCTCATAAAGCCAGGTCTTTCCTGTTGTCACATCGATAGCGCTATAGCCTACCGAATAGATATCTCGATTTTTATCGACTAGCAGTGATACAATATAGTTATCTTCATTATCAAGGGTATAATCAAAATTCGTACCCGGAGAGATAATCTGAGCAATGTAACGACTCACTTTTGGGGGAGCACCACGTTGTCTGATAACCACCACGGTATATTTTTGCTCTTGAATAACACGATTTAAATAACGCTCAAAAGAGACTGCTGGAACTCCCGCTAAAAGAGGGTTTTTCACTGAGTTTTCAACAATGTTTTTATTTTTCTTGGTTAGCTGAATATTAAGGAGCTCTGCCATCTCTTTAGCTTTACCAATCTGGTCATCATCATTATTGACTTCATAGACCTCAAAGAAAGTACCAATTTCCATAAAGACAATAGTATCATCTCCATAGCGTGCTTCAAATTGCTGCTGTAACTCAAAATAGGTCTCTGTCAACAAACGGCTCTTATCGTTGACAATATCATTTAGTTTTGAGCTTAACATTAGAAGAGGAAACCTTGAGTTTAAATTATAGTGTAGCTATTATACCTAAAAGGAGTATCGCTTTGTAATGGGTGCAAATCACTTTGAGATCACAATTTATCGTATTTTTTTGTTATCTAAATAATTAAAATAAATTATGTTACAATTTCATTCCCATAATACTATCAGGATTATATCATGAATCGTCCCCAGCCCATAAATGAAGAGGTTTTCTTCGATGGTAGAAGTCTCATTTCTGAGACAGACACTAAAGGTAATATCACGTTTGTCAATCGTAAATTTGTAGAGATGTCTGCCTATCCTAAAGACGAAGCCCTTGGTCAGCCTCACAGTATTTTACGCCATCCCGATATGCCCAAAGCCGCTTTTGCAGAGATGTGGAAAATTATTAAAAGTGGAAAGATCTGGGACGGTTATGTCAAGAACTTACGCAAAGATGGTAAATTTTATTGGGTAATTGTTCATATTGTTCCCAAATTTGATGATGATAAAAATATTGTTGGCTATATCGCTTCACGTAAAGTCCCTGATCGCGATAAAATCGCTAGTATCGAAAAGAGCTATAAAAAAATGCTTGAAGCAGAGAAATAGTTTTACAGATACTGTGCGACATCGTTAATCGCAAGCATTAACGCTTCTTTATCCTCAAAAACAAGCTCAATACGATTTTTTGGTGCTTCTCCCAAAGGATCAATATCAAAAACTAAAACATACGACTCTATCGGTACCACATCTGCTTTCATTTGCGCCCACTCTAATGAGACCTGTGCACGTTCACCTGCGGCGTTAACAACTGCAGCAGGGTAAAGCCTTGTAATCCTCTCTAAATCAATCTCTTTCTCTTGCGCTTTATATATCATTTGTCTTTAACTCCTTTTGCATTTTTCCACTTTGCATTTTCCGATAGGCTAAAAATCCAAAAACCATGCCAATAAAGATAAAAAACATACCATAGTAGTCATCATTTTTATAAGCCATAATTACCCAGCATAGATCTGCTATGAGATACACTAAAACTGCTTTAAAAATCATACCTTTAAAGGTCAAAAATGCCCCAATGTTTAATAAGAGGCCACCAAGTATTGCAAAAGTCATCTAAATATCCTTTAAGCTAAATGTTTTTAATACAAACAGATAAAACAGTGCAGCAATAATAAAGCCAAATCCTAAAATCAGAGTAATCGCACCTAATGCCACCCCATGATCAGATAAAAATCCTATAAAAAGCGAAGTTAAAGCCGCCATCAATAGAAAAAGCATATCATTATAAGCAACCACTCTACCATAAAAGCGCTCATCAATATTGTGCTGTAAAAGCGTATAGGTGTACGACCAGAGTGTTGTTGTACCTAATCCTACAACAACGGAAGCCATTAAGGAAAAATAGAAATTTTCAAATACCATTGCCCATAAAAACAGTGAAAAGGCTTGAAATAACAAGAGATAAAAGAGTCTTTTATTCGTCATATATTTTCCTAACAGTAGTGGTCCTAGCACAAGTCCTACAGCTCGAGAAGCGTGCATTAAACCTAAGGCCAATGATGTTGCAATAATAGATGCATAATACTGCTCTACCATCAAAGCCACTAAGGCATCATACGCCGTCATACCAATAAAGGCGTGCAAGATCAATAAACACAAAACTAAGGGATTTTTTACAATATAGACAAATGTTTCACGCATCATTATAATAAAGTTATCTGTGGTTTCATTTGGCTTTACATGTAAAGAAAGACGTATCAATAATATCAGTGCAATAAGAAAAAGTATTGCATCTAAAACAAAAGCGATACTGACACCAACCTTATAGACAACAAATCCACTGATCGCCATACCAACAGTATACGACAGTGACCAGATTATGGAGTGAATCTCATTGGCCAGCTGTAACTGCTTTACTTTAAGTATTCTAGGCAGTAGCGCCATCTCTAAAGTAAAGTAAAAACTTGAAGCTCCCATACGAAAAAAGATTAAAACAAACAGTAGAGGTAGATGCGACTCATTACTTATACTTAGGAGCATTAAGGTGCTTATGATCTCTATTACTATTAAAAACAGCATCACTTTTTTAGGTTCAAAACGATCAATCACCACACCGCTAAAAGGGGCTTGAATGACTCCAGGTAAAAAATGCATAGCCGCTGTTAATGCGATAATCGAAGCTGACACCTCCATCTCAATAAGTAAGGTATAGATAGCAACATTACTAAACCAAGCCCCAAAATAGGAGATTAACTGAATAATAGACAACTGTCTTAAAACATGTTCTTGACGTAAAAGGGAGTAATATCGATTCATAAAACGTAGGTTATCATAAATTTACATCTGAGATATCTAAAGTTTATTTTTTCCGTGCCGATACTACTTACAAGAGAAAGATACAGAAAGGACACATTATGGAACTTATGCAAAACGTTGCAAAGATGCAAAACTCGCAAACAACACAACAACCAAGCAATAATGTACAGATGCAACAACATCAAGCTGAAGCGATTCAAAAAGCTGAGATTAATCAAGAGAAGCTCTCTAATCAAAATACACAAAAAATTGATTCCCAAAAAGATATGGAATCACTTGTTAAAGATTTGAACGACTCTATCAGTCCATTTCGTACATCACTTCGCTTTGGATTTGACAACACATCTGATGACTTTTATGTCTCCGTTATTGAAGCCGAGTCAAACCGTTTAATTAGTCGTTTTCCAGCAGAACAAGCTGCTGATTTTTTACCAAAAATTCAAGAGGTTAATGGATTTCTATTTGATCAAAAAGGCTGATTAGCCAAGCTTTTACAGCAAAAATAAACAAGACAAGAACTCTTAAGGAATGACCTATGAACAATTTAGCTTACAATACTTATGCCCAAAATAATATCGGCATTGAATCACCAGAAAAACTCATTGAGATGCTGTATGAGGGAACACTTCGCTTTAATATGCAAGCCATACGTTCTATTGAAAACAGTGACATTGAAAAAAGAACCTATTGGCTTAATCGTAGTATGTCGATTTTCATAGAGCTCATTCAAACGCTTGACTATTCTCATGGAGATATATCACACTATCTTAGTGGTCTGTATAACTATCAGCTAAAATTACTCATGGAAGCTAATCTTAAAAATGACTCAAAAAAAGTTGAAGAAGTCAATGGTGTGATTAGAGGTCTTCTTGAAGCGTGGAGAGAGACCACACATCTAAGTGAATAAATTCAAACGCGTTCTATCCGAAAAAATCTGAATTTTCAGCATTTACATGCTAAATTTCAGAAGATCTTCACTCAAGTCAATCAAAAAAATAAACTTTTCTATACCACAACAAACACATACCTAAGGTAATTTCGATATTAAATCCTCACGCTATAATGATACAAGAGCGTTTTTTTTAATAATTTTTAGATAAAATCACCAAATTATTTTATCAATTAAAAAAGAAGTTGCATGAAAAAAGAAGTCAAAAAAGTTGTTTTAGCCTATTCAGGTGGTCTTGACACCAGTGTTATCCTAAAATGGCTTCAAGATGAGTACAATTGTGAAGTTGTCACCTTTACAGCAGATATTGGTCAGGGTGAAGAGGTAGAACCTGCACGTGCCAAAGCCCTTGAGCTTGGTATCAAACCTGAAAATATTTTTATTGATGATCTGCGTGAAGAGTTTGTAAAAGATTATGTCTTTGCTATGTTTCGCTCAAATGCTATCTATGAAGGTGAGTACCTTCTAGGGACATCAATTGCCCGACCACTGATCTCAAAACGTCAAGTTGAAATTGCAAAAATAACAGGAGCTGACGCTGTTTCTCATGGTGCAACCGGTAAAGGAAACGATCAGGTGCGCTTTGAAATAGGTTATTTAAGTCTCAATTCTGATTTAACTGTGATTGCTCCATGGCGAGAATGGGATCTTATGTCACGAGAGAAGCTTCTCAGATATGCTGAAGAGCACGGCATCTCAATTGAGAAAAAAGGTAAAAAATCACCCTATTCTATGGATGCCAACTTACTTCACATCTCCTATGAAGGCGGTCTCTTAGAAGATCCTAACAACGAACCAGAAGAGTCAATGTGGCTCTGGAGTGTCAGTCCAGAAAATGCTCCCAATGAAGCTGAGTATATTGAACTTGGCTATAAACATGGTGACCCGATTAGCCTTAATGGTGAAGAGCTTAGCCCCGCCACGCTGCTTGAGTCTTTAAATGCTCTGGGTAAAAAGCATGGTATCGGACGCGTTGATATAGTTGAAAATCGCTACGTTGGTATGAAAGCTCGTGGCTGTTATGAGACTCCAGGTGGAACCATTATGCTTAAAGCACACCGTGCTATTGAATCGATCACGCTTGATCGTGAAGAAGCCCATCTTAAAGATGAGATGATGCCACGTTATGCCAAATTGATTTATAACGGTTTTTGGTTCTCTCCAGAACGTGAAATGCTTCAAGCGGCTATTGATAAAACTCAAGAGCATGTTGAAGGTAGTGTACGTTTAAAACTTTATAAAGGCAATGTCATGGTTGTTGGTAGAACCTCTCCTCAAACACTCTTTAGCGAAGAGTATTCAACCTTTGAAGAAGATGCAGTCTATGATCATAAAGATGCGGAAGGCTTTATCAAGCTCAACGCGCTACGTTTTGTCATTGAGGGCAAAGCAAGAAAATAAATTTATAAGGAAATCACTATGAGTATTATTAAGATAGATATGAACTCTGAAGAGTTTCAAACAGAATTAGAAAAGACAATACGTTTTACCGATAAAGTGCTTAAGCAGTTTAATTGGGAATACAATCCTCAAGCTGAGATCAACGAAGGCGTTCAACTTGGACTCGCTCGAAATAAGATCATGTACAATAAACGTTTTTGTCCTTGTTTTATGGTTGAAGAAAAAGATGGAAAGCCTCAAAGCGTTGACGATAGAACCTGTCCCTGTACTCCAGCCATTGAAAAAGAGCTACCCCAAGACGGTGTCTGTCACTGTCAAATCTTTTGTACACCAGAGTTTGCAGCTAATAAACGTATTGACCTTAATATGGAAGTAGCGATTCACGAACATTCTCGTGGTCTTACAAAAGAAGAGTGTGAACATCTTGTTGCTAAAAGTGAACTTGATGGTGATGAAATTATGTCACTCCTTGAAGCACGTGATCTTGGCATGGTTCAATTCAAACTTGTTGATGTACGTGAGCATATGGAGTGGCAGATGGGTCACATTAAAGGAGCGGACAGCTTAATACCTACAAGTAGCTTCTTTAATACTCTAGAGAGTTCAAAGCTGGATAAAAACGAAAATATCATTCTTTACTGTCATGTTGGTAGCCGTAGTGCTCACTGTCAACGTATCTTGAACGATATGGGTTACACTAAAGTCAGTAACTTGACCTACGGTATTGTATCTTATGGTGGTGAGATTGAGCGCTAGAACGCTTTAATCTTAACCCCTTCATTAACATTACATGCTTACATGTAAACTCAAATTATAAAATAATGGATCCCTATGAAAGTATTATTAATAAAAGATGTCAAAAGTCTAGGTAAAGCAGGCGAAATTAAAGAAGTCAAAGACGGTTATGGCAAAAATTTTTTAATCGGTAAAGGTTTTGCAAAACACGCAACTACTGAAGTTTTAGAAGCTCATAAAGCTGATGAAATAAAGAGAGCTGAAGATGAAGCAAAAGAGATCGCTTCACTTAATGCCATGGCAGAAAAGCTCGACAAACTTAAAATTGAAATTCACAAAAAGTTAGGTGAAACCGGTCACTTATTTGGTTCTGTTACCAAAGACGAAGTGGCTCATGCACTTTTAGATCAACACAAAATTGAGATTGATAAAAAGCATATTGATGCTAAAGCCAATATTAAAATGACAGGTTCACATGATCTTGATTTAAAATTGGGTCATGGTATCCATGCCACTTTACATGTAGAGGTTATCGGGGACTAATGTTTGATGCAACAACAATACTAGCCTATAAAGGACCAGATAAAGCCGTGATAGGTGGAGATGGTCAAGTCACTTTTGGTGATTCCGTTTTAAAAGGTAATGCCACAAAAATCCGTACCCTTCATCATGGTCAAATTTTAGCTGGTTTTGCAGGCTCAACAGCAGATGCTTTTAATCTCTTTGATATGTTTGAAGAGCAGTTAGCCAACAAAAAAGGCGATCTTGTTAAGGCTGTTATTGAGTTTTCAAAAGCGTGGAGAAAAGACAAGGTTCTTCGTCGTCTCGAAGCGATGATGATCGTTCTTAATACTAAGCATATTTTCATTCTCACCGGTAATGGTGATGTTGTAGAACCTGAAGATGGACAAATTGCTTCTATTGGGAGTGGAGGAAACTTTGCAATCTCTGCTGCCCGTGCCCTTAAAAAACATGCCTCTTTAGATGAAGAGAGCTTAGTACAAGAGAGTCTTCACATCGCTGGAGATCTCTGTATCTACACAAATCACAATATTAAAACCCTTGTTTTAGAGGATACCCTACAATGAACATGACACCAAGAAAAATTGTTGCTTACCTTGATGAATATGTTATTGGCCAAAATGATGCCAAAAAGACTATTGCATTAGCTCTTAGAACCCGTTATCGACGTATGCAATTAGACAAGACGCTCCAAGATGAGATTATGCCAAAAAATATCTTGATGATTGGCTCAACCGGTATTGGTAAAACTGAAATCTCACGACGTCTTGCAAAGATGATGCGCGTACCGTTTATAAAAGTAGAAGCCAGTAAATATACCGAAGTCGGTTTTGTTGGACGTGATGTCGAATCTATGGTTAGAGACTTGATGATGACGGCTCTAAATATTGTAAAAGAAGAGTTCAAAGAGAACTCAAAAGAAGCAATGTATGAGTATGTTTTAGAAAAAATTGTTGAAAAACTACTCCCTCCACTTCCTAAACTAGCAACCGATAGTAAAAAAGCTGATTACGAGACTTCAAAAGAACGTATGCGTTCACGTATATTAGAAGGTGATATGGATGAGCATCTCATTGAAATTGATCTACCTGCCCCTTCCATAGAGTTTAATGATACCAATATGATGCCAGAGATGGCTAAAGTTCAAGAATCTTTTTCACAACTTTTTTCAAATCTCAATAAAAACGATAGAAAAAAAGAGATTAAGGTTAAAGAAGCCAAAGAGGTGCTTTTAATTGAAGCAAGTGATAAACTTCTCGATATGGAAGCGATAAAAAAAGAGGCTCTTCTTAGAACAGAACAAGGTGGCATTATTTTTCTTGATGAGATTGACAAGATAGCTGTGAGTGCAAAAAGTGATGGACGAAACGATCCAAGTAAAGAAGGTGTTCAACGTGATTTACTTCCCATTGTTGAAGGAAGTGCTGTCACAACAAAGTATGGTACGATTAACACCGACCACATCCTTTTTATTGCAGCAGGTGCTTTTCATCTTTCAAAACCAAGTGATCTGATTCCAGAGCTACAAGGACGATTTCCACTTCGTGTTGAGCTTGAATCTCTTGATGAAGAAGCACTCTATCAAATTTTAACACAGACAAAAAACTCACTTTTAAAACAGTATCGTGCACTTTTAGGCGTTGAAAACTTTACATTAGACTTTGAAGACAACGCTATAAGAGCTATCGCATCACTAGCTCATACCGCAAATGAAAAGAGTGAAGATATTGGTGCAAGACGTCTTCATACCGTCTTGGAAAAACTTCTTGAAGATATTAGCTTTGATGCAGATCTTAAAGAAAATGAGACGCTAACTATTACCTCAGATTTTGTACATGATAAACTTGATATCGTCATTGAAGATGATGACCTTACAAGATATATTCTTTAATGAGCGATACTATTTGGATATCTTCTTTAGATAATCTTTCAATTAACTATAAGGTGCATCAATGAATAAAGCAGGTTTCGTAGCCATTGTAGGGCGACCCAATGCAGGCAAAAGTACCTTAATGAATCACATTCTAGGTGAAAAAATTGCTCTCGTCAGTCAAAAAGCCAATGCAACTAGAAAACGTTCCCAAGCCATTGTCATGCATAAAGAGAATCAAATCATTTTTATTGACACACCGGGGCTTCATCAAAAAGAGAAACTTCTTAATCAGTTTATGCTTGAAGAGGCGCTTAAAGCCATTGGCGACTGTGATGTCGTCCTATTCTTAGCTCCTGCTTCAGATAAACTTGAGGACTATGAAAAATTTCTAGAGCTCAATCAAGGTCGACGTAAACATATTCTCGTCCTAACAAAAATAGATCGCATCCCTCAAGAGGCGCTACTTAAAAAGATTCTTGAATATAATGCACACTCAGATAAATTTGAAGCGCTGATACCTTTTTCAGTCAATAAAAATGTCGGCACAAAAGACCTACTTGATATTATTGTCAAACACCTTGATAAATCACCCTATTTTTATGATCCTGAAGATCTTACAACAGAGATCTTACGCGATATTTATAAAGAATTTATCAGAGAAGGTATATTTGAAAATATTAGCGATGAGATTCCTTATGAATCGGATGTCATTATCGATAAAATTGATGAAGAAGAGAACCTTTCACGGATTCGAGCCACAATAATCGTTGAAAAAGAGAGTCAAAAAGGTATAATCATTGGTAAAAATGGAGCTGCTATCAAAAGAATAGGACAACATGCCAGAGAAAAAATTGAAAACCTTAGTGGCGTCAAAGCTTATTTAGAACTCTTCGTATCCGTTAAAAAAGGATGGAGTAGTGATAAGGAATTTCTAAATGAGTTAGGTTACCAACTATGAAACTAGTTTTTGCTCTTCTGTTCTCGCTTACACTTTACGCAGAAGACCTTGCGCTTCTTTATCAATCTAAAGGTATCAATGCAGTTATAAACGCTTTAGATATTGAATTGACAAAAAAACCGTATTGGGATCATAAACTTAAAGACTTAGATACTAGATACGGTTACCTCGAAGGCAGAGATTCACTCATTACCTGCAATAAAGATGACTCTTCATTGCACTATTTCAAACGTAATGTACAAGGCAAATTTCAAAAGGAAGATAGCTTTAAAGTCCTAACAGGAAAGATGAATGGAGATAAACAAGAAGAAGGTGATAAGAAGACACCTATTGGAATCTATAAACTTACAAAAAAACTAAACAATCTCGATCCTTTTTATGGGCCACTTGCCTTTGTGACTTCATACCCTAACCTTTATGACAAAATTCGTGGAAAAAATGGCTCTGGAATATGGATTCATGGTGTTCCTGATGACAAAAGTAGGGAAAAATATACAAAAGGATGTATTGCACTTGAAAATAATGATATTAAATGTCTTGAAGAGAAATTAGATTTTCAAAACTCATGGCTAATTATTGATAATAATGTCAACTTACAGACATCCAAAGAGACCTTATCCTTACTCTTAAGTGATCTCTTCTCATGGAGATATGCATGGCTAAAAAGCAATATCAAAGATTACCTCTCTTACTATGACGACTCCTTTATCCGTTTTGATGGTATGCGTTATCCTAAGTTTACCCAGTATAAAAAACGTATCTTCAAGAAGAGAGAGAAAAAAGATATATACTTCACTAATGTTAACGTTATTCCTTATCCCGGTGACAATAAAAAACTCTATATGATCAGCTTTCATGAAAAATATCATACTTTTTCATATCAATTTGAAGGTGAAAAGTCGCTAATCGTTCACATAAAGAGTAATAAAATGAAAATTCTCGCCGAACGCTAAATCAATATAGACAACAATGGCATAATTATTGCTTTTACATAAAATGTCAGGATAAGGCTGTAGATTTAAGCCGTATAAACATTTTTGTGGTATCATGATAGTAGATTTTAAAAAAGAATGAGTTCCTATGAGTAAAAACGGTCAACCTTTTTCAAGTATTATCTCAATTAATCCTTATAAGAGTGTCTATTTCTCAAGTCTTGGTAATCATATTAAACGTGAAACAAAACCTGTATACGAAAAAAAACAGTACTCCATTGCTTTTCTTAATACCAAAAGTTTTATTACTGCGCTCATTGGAATTAGTAAAAATATTCCTGATGAAGATGTTCTTGATGCACTTGAAAATAAAGTCTATGACGAACTTGCTCTTGACATGGCTGTTGAATATAAAATCAACTTTATCGATGCTATTAATGTCATTGATGAAAATGATCAATATTTTCACGTATTTATTGTTGATCCTCTAACATTAGAAGAAGAGTTCACCGATGTTGTAGAAAAAATTAAATATATTGATCAAATCGTTCCACTGCCACTTCTATACAAATCTTTATATCAACGTGATATCATTGAAGAAAGTGGTCTTCACTGTTATATCTATTTTCAAGAGAATGATGCCTCCTTAACCATCTATGATGATCAAAATTTTATCTATACTAAATCACTAAAATATTCATTTAAAATGATGCATGAACGTTTTATTGAACTGCTTGGTGAACAAATTGGATATGAGCAATTTTTATCTTTTATAGGAGATGATGGGCTCAATGTAGCCAATAGTGACTATCAAAAATATCTCATCAAACTTTTTGGAGAACTATTTTTACATATTAATGACGTATTAACTTACGCCAAAAGAGCCTTTGAAATTAAGCAGATAGACCGTATCTATATTGGTTCACAACTTGGTTCCATAAATGGTCTTGATGAATATGCACAGACCTACTTAGGCCTACCATCAGAACTTTTTGACTTTGATTATGGATTTTCCTCTGAGCAGATACAAGTTGATCAGATTCATGCACTCATGCATCTCTACAACCAAGTTGATGAAGATGACCGATATCTATGTAACTTCACTCAATACCATAGACCTCCTCCTTTTTTCAAACGTCAAAGTGGTAAAATCATTATGCTTACTGCTGCATCACTTGTTGGGGCCATGCTTTACCCTGTAACGTACTGGTCACTTGAATATATTGAAAATATGCATCATGCTATGCTATCCGATCAATATCGTGAACTTCACAACACTCGCGTTACCCGTGAGGCTACTATTAACCTTAAGCTTGCCGATTTAAAAAAGTATCAAGCACTACTTGAGAGTGAAACCAATGAGTATAAAAAAAGCAAAGCAACCTTAGCTAAAATTCATGATGTTAAAATAAACTATCCAATGAAAGCAAAACATTTAGCCTATTTTACTAATGACTTTAATAGATACAGCACACATATCAAAGAAATTCAGTATATAGAATCTGATGAAACAGGAAAAGAGTTCACATTTACTGTTGTCGCTCAAAAAGACAAACAACTCACCGATTTATTAAAATACCTCACTACAAATCGGTCTAAAACATATACTTTTCGTATGGATCAAATATCATATTTAGACGAAAAGAAGTTGTACTCTACACAACTTAAGGCGGTATTACGATGACTAATATGATTGAAAACTATCTCTATCAAATGGATAATGCCTTTGCAGAAAAGGATGAAAAAGAGATTTTAATGATTTATGCAATGATTTTTGCAGGCCTTTTTGCATTATCTTACTTTCTTTTTTGGGATAGTTCAGAGAAATCATTCAACACAGCTCACTCCAAAGTTGTTCAAATGCAGAAGAATATTACAACTGATAAAACGTATCTTAATTCTAATCCAGAAAGTAAAATTACAGCGATAGAAAATCAGACAGAAAATACAAAGCTTCAATTTGCAGACACACAAAAAAACAATGAATATATTAAATTTAGCATTGAAAAAATATCTGAGCTCTATTATGATGAACAGACATGGGGCGAATATATCAACTCAATCTCCCGCCATGCAAAGGCTGAAAACATTCAATTAGTCGAATTGAGTAACAGTTTTACTGATGAAAAAGAGGCATTTGGTCACGTTTTAGATATCACAATCAAGGCAGATGGTAAATATAAAAATATCTTAAAATTTATCAATAAATTGGAACAAAGCTTTTTAGTTGTTGATTTACATGACTTTAAATTTACCACCGATGAAACCTTACATGTAGAGTTAAAAATTTCGGTATGGGGGATAACGTATTAATGAAAACTTCTCTTTATATTTTCACCTCATTAATGTTTATTCAGCTTAATGCTGCCTCAGACTTGAAATGGGTTGATGAACAGATAGATGCCATTAAACCTTCACGTACTGGACTAGATAGTAGTTATGTTAATACCTTAAAAGATCCGGTTAAAATTGATGTTGTAGAAAAAGTTGATACGAAGAGCCCCTCAGGCCCAACAACAAGCAATGTAAAAAGCAGCTCAACAAGTACGCGAAAACTCCATTTACGACCACTAACCTTAGAGACTATAATCAACGAAAAGGCTTATATTAGTGGTAAATGGTATACTCTTAATGAAAAAGTCAGAGGTCAAAAGATTATGCTTATTGACAAAGATTATGTAGTCTTAGAATATAAAAAGAAAAAAACACGTCTTTTTGTTAACAGCAAAAATGATAAAATTAAAATTACAACGCGATAGGAATGGACATGACACCCTCAAACTTTAATACATTTAAAAAGATATCATTATCGTTATTTGCGACGCTTTTATTTAGTTCAACTCTTAGTGCAAACTGTTCCTACCAGCTTTTTAGCATTTCGTCTGCCAAAGGTATAAGCATTGAAGAGTTTGTTGACCAGTTAAGCAACGAATGTGACTATAGTATCGTAATATCTGATCCCGTTGCTAATAAAATCATTCAAAAAAATCTACAAAAAACTACTCTAAAAAACCTAACTATTGATGAAGTTTTAGACATTGTTCTTATTCAAAATAATCTCAACTATACCTTAGTAAACAATGTTTTAAAAATCTCATACCTTAATACAAAAACGTATCAGCTTGACTACTTAATTGCTAAACGTACAAGTAGTGGAAGCACGGATATTACCTTAAGCTCTCAAACAGCAGCTTCTGGAGGACTCAACGCTTCAGGTGGCACTACAGGTGCTACTGCAGGTGGTGCATCCGGTGGTGGAAATGATTCAACCACAGGTATTAAAATTGAATCTGAAGAAGAAGTTAAATTTTGGCATGAACTTGACTTAGAATTTGAAAAAGTATTAAACCGTCCTGAGGACGATTATAAAGTAGATCTTCCTATTATCAATAAAAATGCTGGTATGGTGACGGTGACAGCAACCCTTAAACAGCATGAAAGATTAAGAAAATATATTGATCATTTACAAAATAAGATGCAGAAGCAAGTCTTGATTGACGTACAGATGTTACTTGTCACTTTTAATGATTCTAAAACAACTGGCGTTGATTGGGCACAACTTTATGCACTCCAGAACTTTAAGATCAGTGGAACGTATTCTGAAAATGGTGGAGGTGGCGGTATTATTAGCGATACTGCTACAGCAGTAAGTGGTGTTGGTATTACATTGTCTGCAGATGCTTCACTTAAAGAAGTTATAAAGTTTCTAAAGTCACAAGGTGATGTCCATACGGTATCAAACCCTAAAATATTAACTCTCAATAACCAACCTGCTCTTATCACCGTCGGTACAGAGTATTTTTATAAGATACAGCAATCTTCAAATCAGCAAGGAAGCGGTGGTGGTGTTGCTGCTACAGTACAAAATGATATCGTAAGTTCTGTATTCGCTGGTGTTTTATTAGATATAACACCTGAAATTTCAAATGATCGAACCATTACATTAAAAATCAATCCGTCAGTTTCTCGAACAAGAGAAGATCTTTCCACCAATGAAGAAGGCGGTAGAACTATCCCACCAGATTTAGATCGTCGTCAACTTGCCTCTGTTGTTACTGTCAAAGATGGTGCACGTATCATACTTGGTGGTTTAATTAATAAAAATAATAGTATGAAGAGAAGCAAAGTGCCTCTTTTAGGAGATATTCCTGGTCTTGGTTATCTCTTTAAGTACGAAGAAGAGATTGTCTCTACAGAAGAGCTTATTGTCATTATTGAACCTCATATTATTGATAAAACCATGTCTAAACTATCGCTTTCTCAACTGGGATATGATCGTATTGATCCATCTATTGCACGAAAGAAACAGAACTTAGAAGATGTAAATACAACGCATTAATGGAAACAAGTTTATTTGCTAAACCTAAAGAGGTTTTTTTAGATGTTGTCAATGCTAAAGATTATATTCAACTAGACAGCGTCTCTACAATCTATCAGTCTTTAAAAGACTCTGTTAAAAAACCTTTGAAAATGATACTATTATATGGTCGCCCTGGTACAGGTAAAAGTATGCTTTTGCAAAAACTATATCAAGATCTTTCTAAGCATCAAAAAGTTATTATTTACCACACACCACTCGTAGATGAAATAGAGTTTTTACGTTCATTAGCACGTGATATTTACGATTATCACAGTGACACAGAAATCAATTTTACGCGTTTCAATGAGCTTTCTAATCACTATAACTTTGATACTGTTCCTCTTGTCTTGCTTGATGAGGCACAACTCTACTCTTCATCTCTAATGGAAAAGATTCGTCTTCTGTCGGACTCAAGAAAAATTAAATTTGTTATTACCCTACATAAAACAGAAGAAGAAGACCTCATTGCAAAAGAGCATTTTCAGACACGAATCTGGGAGAGCATTGAACTTAAAAACTCTTCACATGCTGAATTAAAAATATATATTCAAAAGAAATTAATGAAAGCGAACTGTTTTGACATAGCAAATATGTTTGATGATAAAAACTCTAAACTTATTCACAATTTGACCTTAGGAAATTATCGTTATACTAATAAACTTCTGTTTTCGCTTTTCCATATTTTACATTGGTATGAAGAACATCAACCAAGTAAAATCAACTATCAACATGTCAACAATAAGATTATAGAGATGGCAGCTTTAGAATCAGGGTTTATACATGCTTAACGTCCAAGAACTTGAACGTCAATGGATACGTTATAAAATAAAATACTATCTACCAAAAGCATTACTAATATTAGCAATTACTGTCATAGGTATCAGCCTAATCATTTTTATTCCCAATACTAAAAATACTTTTACTACTCCCGATACATCCATTGAAAACACAACTGAAATAGCAACAAAAAATTCTCATCAGATACAAGTAGAGCAAGCTGTCGAATCAAAAGATGAAACTATAAACTCCATTAACAACACTCCTCTTGCTGCAAATTCCAAGATAGAACCTCTTAAGGAAACGAAACTCATGCTAAAGCCTTCTCTTGGTTTTATCAATGAATTAAAACATAGGCCACAACAAGTAATGTCGACACCAAAACCTTCTGTAGTTTCGGACATTAAAATTGAAGAACATAAAAATATTCCTCAAATATCCCAAGCTAATACTAAGCCAAAACAGACTGATTCAATCCATAAGCTTTCTAATCTCAATGATACAAAAATTGACAATAATGAATTATCATCACATTTTACAATTAATACCACTCAAGAAGAAGCTGACATTCAAGAAGTTATTAAACGCTTTAAAAATAACAAAAATCCAGCACTCAGTCTTTTCGCTGCAAAACGTTTTTATGCAATTAAAAAATATAGTGATGCTTATAATTATGCTTTAATGACAAATGAACTCAATTCTGATATTGAAGAGAGTTGGCTAATTGCAGCAAAATCAATGCATAAGCTTGGTAAAAAAAACGATTCTATTCACCTTTTAAATCAATTTATAAACAAATCTAATTCCATGCGTGCTAAAATGATTCTAGAACAGATCAATAATGGAACCTTACAATGAAGCCTCTTATTTTTATAATTTTTATCTTTAATATAACGCTTATTGCCAATCCAAAAAGTGACCTTTTTGGCCTTTATCAAGATAAAAACTACAAAGATGCTTGTCGACTAGGAATGAACAATTACCCTCAATACACGCGTGATGAAGCATTCATCTCACTTTATGCATTTTCTTGCTTAGAAGCTGATTATATTGATCGATTAGCCGTTCCTATTTCTGCATTAAAGTATTCTAAAGAGGCACGTTCTAATGCAGCATACTTTTCAATTATACTTATGCAAAAAAAACTACTTTATCATGCTTTGATCGATCAATACGACATTAGTGCATTAAATTTACCAACAACAGATCATGTTCTCTCTAAAGTTTTCGACTTCTATGTGAAGGATCAAAGAAATAAAAATGCTAATGTTTTTTTCTATACAGATCGAAAAAATGACAAGATTACCTATAAACTCTACATTGAGACCCATCCTCATATTAAGAAAATGGTAATTGAAGTTTTTCATGATAAAATATTATCTAGACGACATTTATATTGGTAATGGAGAGAAACTATGGATAGAGTAACCGTAGATTTAGTAGAAAAAAAGCATATTACTCAGCAACAGATAGATCGCCTTACTTCTCGAGGCGTTACTGATGATACCGTCTTAGAAACATTAACTAAAATTGGTGCTGTTTCTGTTAACTTTGTGAAGCGTTTTATCGTTGAGCAGATCCGTCTTGGCCAGTATGACCTCTCAATATTGGATCATTATCATTTTCTTGATGAAGATTCTCTACTGCAATATTTAGCTGAAGTCATGGAGATGCAATATATTGATCTCGATTCAATAGATATGGACTATCGATTAGCTGAACGTATCTCTCTCAATCAGTTAAAAAAATACAATGCACTTCCTATATCCCAAGATGACATGCATGTCACAATTGTATTTTCTGACCCTTTAAATATTGAAGCCCAAGAATCCATTCAGAGACTTTTTCCAAGACGTATTATTAAAGTTGCTGTAGCAACCTCTAAACAGATACAAGCCTATCTCTTTAAGCTAGAAATCAAAGATAGCGTAAAAGAACTTGTCACTAACATTCGTTCAGAACTTAATTCAATAGGAAGCTTAGAAGAGCAACAAGAAGCTTCATCAATTCTACAACTCATTGATGTCATCTTAAAAGCTTGTATCAATGGTCGAGCGAGTGATATTCATATTGAGCCTACTGAGAAAAACTGTGTTGTTCGTGGGCGCGTTGATGGTAAACTTGCTGAAATTTTTATTTTTGATAAAGACATTTATCCTCCACTGGCCTCACGAATGAAACTTTTAGCAAACTTAGATATCGCTGAAAAGAGAAAACCTCAAGATGGACGTTTCTCTGCTACCGTAAAAGATGCAGAATTTGATTTTCGTATCTCTACTCTGCCAATATTATACGGTGAATCTATTGTTATGCGTATTCTTGACAAGACTAAGGCTTTAGTTAAACTTGATGAAGCAGGTATGGATAGTATGAGTTATGAAAAAATTCATACTGCATTAAAAGCACCCTTTGGTATTTTACTCGTAACGGGACCCACAGGTAGTGGTAAAACAACGACACTCTATGGTGCACTTAATGAACTTCGTTCTGTTGAAGAAAAAGTTATCACAGTTGAAGACCCCGTCGAGTACCGCATGAACCTTATTCAACAGGTGCAAGTTAACTCAAAAGTTGGTCTCTCTTTCGCTGATGCACTGCGTTCTATTTTACGCCAGGATCCCGATAAAATTATGATTGGGGAGATTCGAGATCAAGAGACACTTGAGATCGCCATTAAAGCTGCTCTTACCGGTCACCTTGTTATATCCACGCTACATACGAATGACGCAGTAAGTTCTATCCCACGTATGGCAGATATGGGGATAGAACCTTATCTTATTAGTGGCGCACTCGTTGCAGTACAAGCGCAACGTCTGGTTAGAAAAATATGTTCGCATTGTAAACAGGAAGTCAGCGTTCCAAAAAATCTGCTTGATACCTATAAAGATTTTCTCCATGGGCACACTGTCTTTTATGAAGGCAAGGGTTGTCGTGAATGCAATGGTAGTGGCTATATGGGACGAGAGATGATTAGTGAAGTGCTTCCAATTTCTGAAGATATTTCAAGCCTTATTGCCAAAGGTGGATCAAAAGAAGATATAATGATTCAAGCACGAAAAGAAGGATTTGTAGATATGTTTACAAATGGTATGCAAAAAGCTATTGATGGCGTTACCACAATAGATGAAATCCTAAGAGTAGCAAAATCATGAAGTACTTTGAAGTCATTGTTTTAGAAAAAGGTAAAAAAAATAAATTTACTCTTTATGCAGAAAGCAAAAAAGAAGCAAGTTATATTGCAAAAATAAAACTTAATGGATTAATTTTAAAAATTGTAGAGAGCACCCCTCCTCTCGAAGATAGATTAAAAAAATTCAAAGATAATTTCCTTAATAATATTCAAAAAAAGAAACTAAAACAAGATGCTTTGATCGCAGCCATACGTCAATTAGCCGTCATGGCAAACGCAGGAATTTCAATACATGATTCTCTTAAAGAAATTGCTGATGCCACAAATGATAAAAATCTTCATCTCATTTTAAGTACCCTTGCAGAAGATATCAACTCTGGTTTAAGTATGTCACAATCAATGGAAAACTTTCGGTATGAGCTTGGAAACCTAACCTTAGCCATGGTAGAACTTGGAGAGAAAACAGGAAATATGGCAGAGTCACTCCATAAACTAGCTGATATGCTAGAAGAAATTCGTCGTAATATCATTAAGTTTAAAAAAGCTATGGCTTATCCACGTAATGTAATGATAGCTATGGGTATAGCATTTACTGTTCTTATCTCCTATGTTGTTCCTCAGTTTAAAGCAATTTTTGAGGGATTTGGTGCAGAGCTTCCTATGCCAACAAAAATCTTACTTTTTTTAGAACACTTATTCAATACTTATGGCATCTTTGTTCTTGCGGGAATTATTATTGGATTTATGCTATTTCGTTATATCATTGATCATAATATACAGATTAGATTTAGATGGCATCAATTTTTGCTAAAAACCTATTTAATAGGAAATATTATTCTCTTTGCTACTTTGAGTCGTTTTGTTTTAGTATTTTCAGAGCTTGTTCGCGCAGGTATTCCTATTGCAGAAGCCTTAGAAACAGCAATCGCTATGATTGACAACTTACCTCTTAAACAAAAACTCATTGGTGTTCGTTCTACGGTTGAAAAAGGTGGTACCTTAAATGATGGTCTGGCTGACACAGGTTTATTTGAAAACATGATTATACAGATGGTCACTGCAGGCGAAGCGAGTGGTCAACTAGATGCAATGCTTGATAAGGTAAACGATTATTATAAAATGCGTTTTGATGCCATTATTGATGGTCTTTCAGAAGCAATTGAGCCTATTATGCTACTCATAATAGCAGCATTAGTGATCTTACTTGCCCTAGGTATCTTCTTGCCAATGTGGG
>JAYEGP010000082.1:0-2072 GCA_034659135.1 Campylobacterota bacterium | reverse complement strand
GATTATTATAAAATGCGTTTTGATGCCATTATTGATGGTCTTTCAGAAGCAATTGAGCCTATTATGCTACTCATAATAGCAGCATTAGTGATCTTACTTGCCCTAGGTATCTTCTTGCCAATGTGGGATTTGGGAAATGCTGTACAAGGAAAACATTAATCTTCTTCTTTGTCAGCCTCTTTTGCCACAAGCATCTCATAAATTTCATCTTTTTTAAGCATACCCGCTTCATAAAGAAATTGTGAAGCCATAAAATCTGTTTTTTTAATCTTGTCAAACTTTGCAAAACTAAGATGTAAAATATCTTTAGCCCGTGTTACCGCCACATAAAAGAGCCGACGCTCTTCATCTAAACTTCCCCCACGCTGCATCAACTTTCTATTAGGGAAACGTCCATCCATTAAATCAATAACATAAACTTCTTCATACTCTAATCCTTTAGAAGCATGTATGCTTAAAAGATGAACGCCTTCTCCTTGAGTTAAATCTTGTGAACCTAAAATCATGGCATTTAAAAATCGTTCATGCTCTTTATAAGGTTTACAGAGTTCAAGTAAAACAACGTTTTTTCGTGCTATTCGCTCGAGTGATCCTTTTTTCTGCTCCGCATCGATGGTACCATTTTCAAGTTGTGCTCGCTTGGATGCCAATTGATCTACAATATTTTCATAAAATTTTGAGGCCACAATTTTTTCAACTACCTTTTTAGGCTGTTTAAGATTTTTTAGTTCTTTAAAAACCTGATAAAAATGAAACAGATACTCAGCCCCATCATGGGTAAGTTTAGGATGTTTGAGCACCGCATTTTTTAAAAATGTCTTCTCAATGCCTAGCATTGCAAAACGTCCCGCAGAGCCGAGTTCAGCAAAATCATCAAAAAGACCCAGTTGATGATTCAATTTTCGTTTTTCAAAAGGATTTATAATTTTTTTATCAGGATGATAGAGACCTTGAAACAGTGATCCTGCACCTAAAGTTTGTAGTGCAATAAAAAGCTCTTTAGCAACAGCACTTCCAATGCCTTTAGCATATTCAAAAAGATGGATAAATGCCATCATATCATTCTCATTAACAAGTAAGGTATAGATATCTAAAACAGCTTTAATCTCTTTAGCATCAAAAAAACTCACACCACCGCGTCTACGACAGGCAATATCAAGTTCACGAAGTGCCGCTTCAATTCCATCAGCTGAAGAGTTATTTCGAAAGATAACGGCTATCTCATCATGAGGAGTTTTTGAAGCGGCAATGAGATGTGCAATAGCATGATACTGATCAAAAAGTTCTTCATACATTAAAAGCTTCGGGGGCAATGCCTCTCCCGTTCGTGTTACCTCTAAAGATTTAGGATAGATACGTTCATTATAGGCAATTACTTTATTTGCTAGTGACAAAATCGGAACACTAGAGCGATAATTTTTTACTAAGTTATGAATTTTGGCATCTGGGTATTTCTTGGTAAAGGAGCCAATGATACTAATATCTGCTCCATTAAAAGCATAAATGCTCTGATCATAATCGCCTACACAAAAAAGTGATGGAGGCTTCATCGCATCAATAAGCGTCCCTTGCAAGGCATTGGTATCTTGATATTCATCCACTAACACTTCTTGATACCCAAGCTCCATAGTGTCACACAAACAACGCATCTGAAGTAAAAGATCATTAAAATTTAAAAACCCATACTCGCCTTTTAGCCGTTCAAATTCATCAACAATATCCGCATAGATCATGGCGTAAGGCTCATGGTCACTCTGTTTAGCAATAATCCACTGCTCAAAATCATGTTCTAACTCTGTATTTTGATAAAAAGAGTACTGATCATAAAGGTAGTTAGCCCCATATGCTGCTATCTCATGTTCTATATGTAAAAATGAGCGTTTTTCATAGACACTACGAAAAAGTGTCTTAAGTTCACGAGGCTGCTTTAAAACCACTTTACCATCACGTCGTTTTAACCAACGATAGCTCACAGCATGAAAAGTACCGGCATCGATCTTCGAAGCAACATCTTTTCCAAAATAGACAGCGATACGTGCAACCATCTCTTGCGCCGCTTTATTGGTAAAAGT
>JAYEGP010000081.1:13877-19761 GCA_034659135.1 Campylobacterota bacterium | reverse complement strand
CTTTAATATTATCTTCAACATCATAGCTAGAACTAGAAGAGATGACACTGTTAAAGTTAACCATTTTGTAGCTCTCATTGTCTTCTTGAACCTCTAACCTTAGAGTTATTGGAGCGGATGGAAAAGCATCTCTTCCTATAGTTAAAAGCCCAACCACATTTAACTGAAATATATCGCCTAACCTTTGCTCTACTGTTGCTGAACGACTATAAACGACACTATCATCTGCAACATTTACAACTCTGAAGTTTATGGTTGCTTGTGCATTAGTAGCTGACTCTAAAATCATAGATTGAATGAGATTTATGTTTGCATTTCTTTTAAAAGTTATTGTGTTTTCTGTATCATTAAGCACAAACACTTCCTCATCTGTACTTGGAGTTAATGCAATATATGGAAGTTGTGTGAAAGTCGCTTGAATTGGATCAAACACATATCCAGCAGATTGAGTTCCATTTACTTCTGCTTGTGCTGTTGCTAGATTTCCAACTGTTTCACTAAGGTTGCCTATTTCGATATTTTGTTCCAGATTAAACATATTTTTCATATTTTCTAAGCTGGATTTTTTAGTTATGCCATCTTGAACTATTACTGCTGAGTCTAGCTCTGTAACACTTCCCCCACCATCGGGTAATTCACTTATTTTTTTATCATTAGCCATTTTTATTTCCTATAATAATATAGCAGAACCATCTTCCATAAGTAGATTAGCTCCATCTTCTTTTAATACATTGCTTACACCAGCACCAACATTCCATTTTAAGACATGTTTAAAAAAGAACATCATTACGAAGCTCCTAGTTGCACACTTGTACTAAACTCGTAAGTTACACCTTTTAGCATTACAAAACTAAAAGCTTGTAATAGGTCGATAGACTCTCCATCTATTGTTATAGTTACATCAGCCCCTAGTGTTACTAACATATCGCTTGTTGGAGTCAAAGAAGATCCACTTGGAACAACACTTTTAAGTGTAGGTGCTTGAACACCGTCATATTTTTGGTCTTTTGCTAATTTAATTGACATCTTTTATCCTTTTTATTTTAGATTTTATATTATAGCTTTTTTTTAGTCACACCAAGGGAGATAACACTCTGCTCCATCTTCCCCATCACAACTATGCTGTTCTCCATCGTTATCAACACAACAAAAGAATCTACCGAAAAGAGTTACAGTACTTCCTAAGCTAGATGTATCCCATGCACTTAAATCTCTACAATAGTCTGTTTCATCAAACATATAGTCCATATTTTCAACTAGAGCCGTGTTCCAATTTGAAATATCTTGATTGAAAGAGTGTGCATTATAAAATGCACTATTCATATTTGCTACACTCGCTGTATTCCATAGATTTAAATCTTGATTGAAAGATACTGCACCAGAGAAAACACTAGAGATATCTACTGTATTGCTTATATCTAAGTCATTCAAGGGCTTATTGAAAACTGAATTTGAACTAAATAACCCTCTTATTGTCTCAACATTGCTAGTATTCCACTCGCTTATATCTTGATTAAAAGAAGAGTATGAAAAAAGAAATGCTATGCTTGTAACATTGCTAACATCCCAGTTGTTTAGAGGTTGATTGAAGTTATAAGATTTTCTAAACATACTTCTCATATTTACAACACTGCTAACATCCCAATTATTTAGAGGTTGATTGAAATTTACAGTTGAATAAAACATATAACTCAAATTTACAACATTGCTAACATCCCAATGATTAATATTTATATTCATATCGCTATTGTAAAACATACTGTTTAAACTACAATTTGGCTCAAATATCGGTACACCAAAAATAAGAAAGCTATCTTTTGTACATGCAAAAGTTCCCTCACATTTTGTAAATGCGAAGCTATCTGAGAATGTACAAGATATCATATCAGAACCGCCTTGTATGAAATCTCCATCTTCATTTGAACAGTCATACCACGGAGAACCAACACCGGTTGGAGAGCCTATTTTAATGACTCTATTGTTTAAATTGTTAGCATAGGTGTGTTCTACATATTCATAATTGTATTCTATTGTGCTATATGGTGAACCGTCTCCCCAATTAATAATAAGCTTATTATCTGCACTTGTTGTATCTTCATTGTATATTCTTATTGTGTCTTTATTTTTGCTTATCACATAAGTTAAGAAGTCGCCAACTACGGCTTTTTCTCTCACATAACATTTCGGTATCTCAGCAAAAACTTCAATATCGCAACTTAGTAGCTCCGCATAAATATTAACATTTGATGTTCCAAACTCATTGTTACACATCTATCCCACCGATATTTTTATTGAATATTGGTTTTTAAGAACAGGCTCTTTTCTTTGTATGTTTCGAGATATAATAATCCCTTTCTCTTTTAGTATTGTATCTATCGTTTGTTTTTCTTGTGTTTTTTCAATCGTGTTTGAACTTATCTGCATCTTTTATTTCCTTACAATATATGCCTAAAAGCACTTATTTTTATAACAACTGTTGCACCTTTTCCTAAATAATTTAATTTATTTATGCAGTAGATATTTTCATTAATTTTAATTAAAACACCAACATCTAAACCACTGCTAAATGGAATAGTTAAAACTATAATCTCTTTATCGGCTATATAGTCGATAAGTGTGTTTCTAGCTCTACTTTCTGATGCTTCATAAGTTGTTAATAATTGCTCATCTATTTTTATAGAGTTTTGCTCTATTGTTCCATCTATAGAAAAAGAGGATACTAAACCCCCAATAAGCAACTCTCTATCTGTTTCAGATTTTTTAAAAGTCATTTTAAGCCCCTGTCGCTGGAATACACATAGAGGAGGAATCAATTATAATTTTAGATTCTTGTAATATGCTCCCTGTGTCTATATATATCTTCTCTCTTGTCTCTATAAATATTTCTATAAATCCTGCTGAATTTATTATATGTGCTTTTCCGTTATAGTTTATCACTTTTCCCGCGGCTTCTATAGCATCAACTTTTAGTAATGATGCTATATCTATCTTTTTTATCATTGGGATAGTGTCGCCTGTTATGTTACTTTCATCAATCTTATCTTTATCAAACTCATCTTCACTCTCCCCTTTTTCTCCATCTTCTTCCCATAGTATTTTAGAGTTTTTTTCTTCATCTGTTATCTCATCTGACAAGGATTCATCTTTTAAAGGATCTATCTGTTTACTTGAAAATTCATCTATCACAACAGGTCTGAAACCTCCATTGCTTCCACCGCTCCTACTTGGAGATATTTTGTCGCCATAATCAAAACTCATAAACACTCCATCTGCTGTCTTGATTCCGATTGACTCTAGTTTTACTCCATAGTCCCATACTCTTATGTATCCCTCTCCGTGTTCTGTTTCTGTATCTACAAAGCTGTAAGGTCTTTTTATAAAAAATCTATCTGATAAATAAGTAGATAAGACATTCACAATTATATTGTCGCTAAAATTTAAATCTTTTGTATAAAAAACTGTATAGCTATCTTCCTCGTGCTTATTAAACTCAACTTCTTTGTTTCCTATAAAAAACTTTTTTATAGTGTTGTTTTGTTTAAATATTATAAAGCCATACAGGGAACTTTCATTATAGGTTGGTACATTAAGAGAAACGTTAATCATTTTTACAGAGAAAGTTCTGCTAATTACATCATTAGTTTTTGTAAGTGCATTTAAAAAATCAGTATTGACTACTCCGTAGTTATCTAACCACTCATTTTCTTCTACTTTAGAAGCATCTTTGTTTTTTGTGTGCAGAGACACTTTACTTGTAGAACCTCTAACTGTGTGGAATGTGAAGTCATAGTTTTTTATTAGTTTTTTACTCTCTGTATAAAAAGCCGGAACGGCTACTCTGCTAGATAAATTTCTTTTTATACTCTCATCTAATATCTGCCCTCTGTATTTAACTTTAAAGTTAGTCAAATCTGAAACAGTAGAGCCGAAACTTGAATATGAATTAAGTACTATCGTTTCATAAATCACTTCAATTTCTCCACGAATACTGCCATCAAAATATATTAAATCGTATCCATATTCAAATTGATATAGTGAGCTATCTATTTTAACTTTATCTACTAATATATAAAATATTTTTAAAATCCCACTGCTTGTATTTATAGAGTTCCCATCTATATAAGTTTTATATAGTTCTATATTTTTTGTTAAAACAATATCGCCTAAATTTGACTCTATTTCGCTCTCACTTCTTGGTGTTGGATTAAATAAAAACTTTGGAACATCTTTTAAGTTCTCATTGTCATATACCATAGTTATAGATGGGTCAGAGTATAGATTTGTAGATGAGCTATTTATCTTAATTGTATTTATATTTCGACTATCTTTTGATATTTTTGTTATCTTTTTATCAAAAATAAAAGAGTTGGAAATATCTAAGTCGCTACTGTTTGTTCCAACTTTTAATTTATTTGTTAAAAGTATTTTGTTATTTCTTATGTAGCTAGTTCCATCAGTAACATCTAGTATTTTTTGAATTGCTGTTTTTGTAGAGCCATCGCTAAAGAAATTTCCATTTTTAAATTCAAAGTTTCCAAGATTAATAAAATGGTCTATATCTCCAATAAATTCATTTAAAACATCATTGCTGTTTATTTTAGTGCTTGATTTAGTTGTTTCACTGAATGGATAATCAAGGGTGCAACCGTCGGTTTTACATATTAAAAGAGAATTGTTTTTGTAGTCTGTTTCAGCATCTAAAATAATAAAATTATATGTATCTGCTCCGATAGATACAACTAAAAATATATCTTTATTTAATATATAACTATTATTAATCTGATAGTTGGATAAATTTAATGATAGGGTATGTGATAGAGTGCCATCTTCTTTTATTATCTCAAAATTGTTTATATTGCTAGTTATATCAACACCGTTTAAAACAAAGCTTTTTGAGATTGATACTACTTTATTTATTAATTCTGCCGGTGAAGTTACATCCCCATCATAATAGTAGTCATCTATGTAACCGCTCTCATAATACATATTAAACTACTGCACCTGTTGAGTCTGTCCATTCATTAGTTGATGCTCTATACCAAATAGGATAACCTAAGTCGGTATCGTAATAATAGCTACCGTTTAGCGGTTCTGTTGGTCTATCTGCTGTTAATCCATCTCCACCTGTAAAATGTTTTACTTGGGAGTGATTATAAGCTATTTTTCCTCTATCTCCTCTATAAGATGTTGTATCCGTTTCGCCTAGTGTTGCACCTCTAATCATCTTAACCCATACAGCCGCATCTGTTGTAGCATCTGTACATTTGTATTTAAAATCAGTGTCTGTGTTCTCCCAGATACTATCAATAAAAAAATCTTTTGTTTCATCATCGGTCGCTGTTGGATTCGTTGCTGATGTCGTGTACTTTTTATCTAAATAAATAAGATTACTATCCCCCTCCGCATATGTTAATGCTATTCCTTTATCTTCTCTTGTAATGATTCCCATCTTAAACCCTCGCTAATTCTAATTTTATTAAATAATATTTACTTAGTTTTACATTATTAAGACTCTCTACTGTTATAGAGTTTCTTTCGTGTGCAAATCTAACATCTATAACTTCATCATCTGTTGTTGTTATCGTAGTAGTAGTCCCTATGCTATTTTTCACTAAATTCACTAGATTATCTTTTGTAGCCATATCTTGCCAACCATCATCCATAGATGATAATGATATATTCTTAGCAGTAGTAGCAACCGCTTGTTCAAACACAACAACACCACCATCTATTGTATTTATCGCTTCTGCTTTAACTGTTTGATTTTGATTATAGTTTGTCCACCACAAATTGTAAGTTAGTTCTATATCGCCTATTTTTTTAACTTTCATAGAAAAAAACCTTTTTTATAATTATATCTTTTTTAGTAGTTCTTTCTCATGTG
>JAYEGP010000081.1:0-13777 GCA_034659135.1 Campylobacterota bacterium | reverse complement strand
TTTTAGTAGTTCTTTCTCATGTGTCTCTCTAGTGCCATTGCCACATCTTCATCGCTCATCATACTAAAACTTTCTCCAGTTGGCATCGTTAAGTTAAGGTTTACTGTTTTACCATTTTGAGAGTTATCGACCGCTCCACCTTCTGCTAAATGTAAAGCACTTTTAGGGATTTGCATATTGTTTAAAGCATTCATAAAATCAGTTCCGTAATAATCAACCGCCGCCACTTTTTGCACAAACTCCCCTCTAGTAAGCATCGCTGGAACATCATCCGCACCTGTTAGGTCATGTCCTGCTATTTTCCCTCTTAATTTTTTATATCCTCCTCCTCCTGCGAAGTGTCCTATCTCTCCGCCAGTCGCTCTAGTCTCAACTCTTTTAACATAAACTGTGTGTGTGCTAGATGTGTTTCTAGTCGCTAAAGCTTGAAACTCTCTTATCTCCCTTACCGCTCCGATAGTATTTGCTATCTGTTTAGATGTATTTGATTTACTTGCTTCTTTTTGGAAACTATCTATATCTGCTCTAGCTTCGTTATCGTCTACTGTTTGCTTTGATGTGTTTGTTTTACTTGCTTTTTTTTGTATAGCATCTATATCTTTATTGGCTTGTTCCGCATCTAATAACTGTTTTGAAGTTATAGGTTCTCCACCCTCTTTTTTGAAATCTACTAAATCCTTTTGAGCTTGTGTCATTTCCGTCCGAATAATGGTTATAATCGGCTCTTTCTCCTCTTCTTGCTCAAACTCGTCTAGCTCTTTCTCTGCTTCTTTTGTGTCTGCTTTAGTTTCTATCTCTAAAGTTCTTTTTTTTGTTGTTGTTGCTGTTAATGCTTTTTCATATGCTTTTATTTCGTTATTGACTTTTGTAAAATCCATCTCGAATTTTTTACCAGTCGCTAAAGATATGATCTTAGCCATCTGCTCCATTAAAGCTTTTTGCATATTGAACTGTAATTTTAGGGCATCTAATTCAAGTTTTTTATTGTTTATCTTTTGTGTGTTGTTATCTATCTCTGCTTGTTCTTCTAAGTCGTAGATACTAAGCATTAAATCTTTACCAGCATTTAAATCTTTAATAGCTTCTGCTGATGTTGCCGCCTTTGATACTCTTACATCTTCACCGACTTTTATCTCTTCCCCTGCACTCTCTGCAACTAATCTATCATAAGTCGCTAGATACTCTCTTGCTTTTGTTGCGTCTCCATTTTTTATTGCTTCTTTTGCTAAGGAATATGCTTCATCTGCTCTTTTTTGATTGTCTAAATATTTTCCATAATCATCTAAACTTTTTGCATTTATCTCTGCTATCTTCTCATCTGTACTAAAAGATAACATCTCTCTTTTATCTGCATAATCTTTTCTGATATCGTTTATTTCAGCTTCTAGTTTTGCTATTTCGTCTTTTAATTTTCTCTCTTTTATAACTATTTTATTAACTGTGTCTTCTGCTTTTTCTCTTCTACTCTCATAATCACTCTTAATTTTATCCATAGATTTCTTATGTTCATCACTAAGCATTTTAACTGTTTCAGCTTCTTTTATAGTTGCTTTCGTGACTTTTTCAGTGGACTCTTCAATAAGATTAAGATTATCACTGACTCTTTGATATGTTTTAATTAGAGTTTGTTTTTGTAGATTTAATTCAGCTATTAAACTCTTATACTCTTCACTTCCATTTTTAAGAGATTTAAGCCTTTTTATCTCTTCATCTATATTCGCTATCTGTTTGCCTGTTGACTCTCCAAGTTTGTCATATTTCTCAGATGTCATATCAAAAGTTTTCGATAAGCTATTGTAGGTAGACACCAACTCTTTTAGAGTGTTTTTAAATCCTATTGAAACACTATCTACTTTCTCATTCGCATCCGCTAGTCTATTAGTCGATGCTTCCATTTCATTTATGTAGTAGGTTGCTCCAGAGATAGCAACACCGAGAGCTACAAACATAGGATTAACCGCCACCACGCTAAGTAATGCAGTTCTTAATGCTACTGCTGCCGCTGTTAGAGATGTTACAGATAGTGCCATTGAACCTATTGCTGCTAAAGTTGAACTTGCAAATAATATTTTCATTATTACATTTGTAGCTACAAGTGCTGCCGTTAAAGTTGCTATTGTGTCTATCAGTGCTTCATTTTCATCATAGAAAGCTCTTGTCCCTTTAACTACTTCTGTTACAGCTTTAACTGCATCTGTTAAAGCAGGGGTCAAATCCCCTTTAGTAGTTAAAACCAAAGCTTCAATAGCACTTCCTAAGCTTCCCCATGCACTCGTTAATGTTTGGCTCATCTCTGTTGCCATCGAGGAGGATACTCCACTAGCATTAGTTAAATCTACTACTCTCTCCTCCATCGTTTCGACTTGTGCGACCATAACCGCACCACTTGCGATAGCCTCTGAGCCATAAATCTCTTTTAGCTTTATATTTCGTGATGTCTCATCTAGTCTTGCTAGTGCTGGCTTTAACTCTTTTGTTATTTCAACAATCCCTTTAAAATTTCCCTCTGCATTGTAGGCTTCTATCCCTAACTCTTTTAAAGCTTCTGCCGTTCCTTTATCAGTAGATAATCTAAGAAGTGCTATTTTTAAATTTGTTCCAGCCATTTCCGCTTTGATACCTGCATCTGCCATAACAGATAAAGCTGAGGCGGTTTCTTCGACTGATACACCCATAGTCGCAGATATAGGAGCAACCTTTTTAAATGCTTCTCCTAGTTGTTCTACGGTTGTATTTGACGAAGTAATAGTTTTAGCCATAACATCAACTAAACCCTCCATCTCTTCCGCTTCCATTCCAAAAGCTGTTAACGAGTCCGATGCTATGTCTGATGCTCTCGCCAGTTCAATCGAACCAACAGTAGCTAAATTTATAACTGACGGCATAGATGTAATCGCATCCTCAGCATTGAATCCAGCCATCGCTAAAAAGTTTAAACCCTCCGCCGCTTGTGTTGCAGAATAGCTCGTATTCTCTCCCATATCTAGAGCGGCTTCCTCTAGTAATTTAAATTCGTCTGCCGTTGCTCCACTAACAACTTTTAGTTTTTTCATAGCAACTTCAAAATCTGCTAGAGTTGTAACAACTTTAGAAACCCCCTCATACGATGCTAGACCTGCCGCCGCAGTTGCTATACTTGTGCCTAAATTTGAAAAAGAGGTTGTTAATGTGTTTACATCCGCTGATGTTCTTCGTGATGTTCTTGATAGGTCTGTAACTTGTCTATTTAAACTATCTATCTCTCTTAATGCTCTATCAGCATCAGCTCTAACTCGTATTAGTATCTCTTGTTCTGTTTGTGCCATCGTAAACCTTATTAGTTAAATGCTTTGTTTAAAGCTTCTATGTTGTTTTTGTGTGATTGTGTTTGAGTTTTGCTATATAATATGTCTTCGATTACTTCATATTTTAAGTGCTTAGAGAGTGCTGTTCTTGCTATATATTTGTCATCTTCACTAAATAGTTCTTTTAGTGCTGTGTTGAAAAATCTCATTCTATATCTATATGCTTGTTGATGCCCTTTTGAGATTAAAAGGGCTATATATTCAATTAGTTTTTTTTTTCAACTTCTTCATCTGTGTTTTTGTCTCTATCGGGATTAGTTATATCAAGGATTTTGTTTACTATTGCTAACTTTGAGCGGTTACCTAGCTTTAATATCTGTGCATCCGTTAAAGTTGTTCCATCTTTTAAGATATTGTTATCGTTGTACAGCTCATTATCTCTTTCAACTTCTTCAAAAAATTTTACGGATAAATCCATAATTTCAAACTCAATATCGCCTATTTTCGCTTTTTCTCTATACTCCGGAAACTCTATCATCGCAACCCCTTTAAGATAAAATACTTTATTGAGTGTCGAAATAAATCGACACTCTGAAAATATTTTAGTAAGTTTCTACTGTAAAGTATTTTTCATTTGTCTTAAGAGCAGAACCCTCAAAATTGATTTTAGTATACTCTTTACCTTTTAGAGTTGTATCTCCGCTTGTGGATAGAGAAACTTTCTCAAACACATACTCGTTACTCTCTCCAACTGATGCAGAACCGCTAAAAGTTAATCTAACTTCTAAAGCATCTTGTTTCATCGCATCTACTAAAACACCTGTTCCATCAGGAGCAGAGAAAGTTAAGTTGATATCACTTTCATCTGCAATATCTCCGCCATCAATAATTACTATATAACCACCTTTGGGGATAAACTCGTAGTCTTCGCCCTCTACATAAGTAACAGTGTCACCACTATTTTTTACTATCATAGATGATACATTTCTATAGCCTGTATTAACACGACCACCAGCGATAACACCAGTAGCAGTTAAGGCTTCATCCGTTACAGCTGTTTGAGTAATAGTAGAAGTATTTCCAAGGTATGCACGACCTAGCATTTCGCCGCTAATATCTGCTGTTTGAAAATTTAAGCCAACTGTGCGAGATGTAACATGGTCTCCATCTAAAACCTGTTCACTTCCCTCACTATCATAATGTTGTATCTTTTCAACATCTGTATTCATAGAAATTTCATCCGTTGAACCAAATGAAATCTGTTTACCTAGTGTTCCATCTGCTGCATAAACCTCTATAAAAAGTTTACCACCTTGAATCTGCAATTTAGTAGCCATTTATATTCCTTGTATTTGTGTCGTAATAAATAACCAGTCCTGCTCCATGTCTCCATGCAACATCCCACTCTCAGAACCGCTAAAATATAGCTCCCTATCGTGCTTGATTGATAATTTATTAATCTCTTTAATCGTTAAGTCTCTATCGACCGACGCAGGTATTAATATAAAAAAAGTAACTTCTCTTATTATAGAGTTCTCTTTTTGTTCAGATTTCCCAACTCTAACAGTTGCATTTGGGTGGATGGGATTAATCATATCTTGCAATATTTTTATAACTTCATTTTCAGTATTGAACATTTAAAACTATCTCCATTAACCCATCTTTTTTTGAGAAACTATTTACAGTATAGGAAATATTATCTATTATAAAGATAGATGATGTATTGATTCCGATAACATCATCTATTTTACAGATAGCTACTTTTATATTAAAGTTTTCCTCTGAAATTTCATCAAAGAGAATTGATATTTGTGTTCCGTTAAATGTCGCACTTATAGCGAATTCATCTTCATTTAAAAATAAATCTAAATCCTCTTTTATCAACTCTTTCAAACTCATCTCTTACCCTATCTTAACACCGACATTTCCATCAGTTGCACCTGCTTTTACACCCCAAGAGACACCAGCACGGATATTTGTACCGCTATCACTATCTGTTGTTACTTTTCCATCTGCTACATCCCAGTATAAAACAGTTCCTACTGCGATAGTATCAGCATTTTGTGCTGGAAACTCGTAAACTCCAACAGTATCAACAGAGATATTATCCCCAATAGCACCAGCAGTTTGAGCGACACCTACAGAGTCAGCAAATACTACAACATCACGAACCGCAGTTACAGCGAGTGCAATCATAATTAAAACATTTCCATCAAATAACTTATTCATAAATTTCCTTTTTTGAATTAGTGCAAAGCCTAAGCTCTACACATTACCTCTATAAAGACCACGGTAATCCTCAGCCATTACACCTATATCGAAAACACCCTCAAAAGTCGTTCTAATAAGAGTTGAATCATTAACTTTAACAACTGGTTTACGACCAGTTCCTGCTAAGAATCCCATTTTAAAAGTTCTTCTATCTGCTAATAAATACCATGCTGTATCACTTGTAATCTCTGCATCAACGATTAGCTTGTAAGCTCCCTGATGGACATTTATTTCGCCTGTATTTACATCAGCACCGATTTTATTCGTTGCTCCTAATATCTCTCTTGCTTGTACTTCAAGGGCAGGTGAAACAACTAAATACTTTGGTACGATTGTTAGAGGTGTTTTTCCATCAATCCCTTTATGTTTAGACATTGCAAGACGACCAGCAGATAAAGCTTCGGGCGATAGTGCATCAGTTGCTGAGTTATTACGAGCTGCAACAAATAAACCGGAACCATCAGCCATCTTATAAGATGCATAATCGCCTTTACCTTGTAGTAAATCATAAGCTATACCATTAGCAGTTGTTTGAGCCATATTCCCAAACTCTGCGATAAGGTTCGCGAAATTACCTAAATCATCATTAATAATCATTTGACGAGTAATAACAAATGTATTTCCGTAAGGTTCAATATTCCAGCTCTCAGATTTTTCAGAACCTTGTAACTCTTTTAAGTCACCATTTTCAAGAGTTTTAGAAAGACGACCACCACCAACAGATGCAGTTAATTCAGTCATAACTCTAAAGTCTGGAACATCAACCTCTTTCATCCATGCTTTATAAGTTCCAAGTCTAGCTTCAAACTCAGCCGTTAAGATTCTTGCACCGACTGACTGTAATAATAGAGGAAAATCACCACTCACCAACGAGCGTTGAGCTATTTCATTAGGATTAAAACTTCTCTCATTCTCAGGTAAAAGTATGTTTCCGATTTGAGTAAGTGGAGCATTTCTATACTTTTCAGCATCTTTGTGTGGTTTTTCAATTTTTGCACCAAGTCTAAGAGCTAATCCGTCAATCATTCCATTAATCATAGATGAACGAGTGTTTTCGTTTTCCGCATTAGTAGAAATATTTGGCTGTTCTTTAACTCTCTCATCTAAAATAGCACGAGTAAACTCATTCACTGTTCCAGCTGTTCTAAATTTATCAGCTAAATCTTTGCTTGGATTGTAAGCAGAAATAGTCGCTTCAATATCATTTTTACGAGTCAATTCAAGATTTTCATCTTTTAGTCTTTGCATCTCTTTTGTATCAAATGCAACTTTTTCAGCATCTCTTTGAGCTACTAAATTTTTAAGCTCTTTGTTTTGCTCATCATTTCTCTGAGCCATTGCTTCAAGCTCTTTTAGTCTTTTTAATAAGTTTTCAGGCATTTTCTCCCCTTGTTCATTTTCTCTTTTTTTTGCCCCAGCATCGAATCCGATTCCGACTGCTGAAAGCTCAAAAATTGAGTAGTCTTTAACGGTTACTAAATCCCGTTCATTTTCAGCACGTTTATCTACATCATATTTATTTATTTGATAGCCAATAGAGACATCAGTTAAAATCCCATCTATATATTTTCTATATATCTTTTGTGAGTCTTCATCAGTCCCAAAAGTCACATCTCCAACAAGTTGCTCATCTTCAACACGAACATTGGAAACTTTACCGATAGCACTATCTACACTACGATAATGGTCTTTGAAAAAAGTGTTAAGTCTCTCAGTGTTCGCACCGCTAACATCAAGAACTTCATCATAATATTCGTAATCATCCCAGTTAAAACGAACTCCTGCATTATCTGAACTAACAAAAACAAAAGATAAAGTGTTTTCCTCTAAATCGTCTCTCTTTGTTTGTTGTATTGTTAATTTACGAGTATGAGAAACACCCGTCAATGCTTCTCTTTTTTTAATTTTCGGTTTCATTTTTTTCTCCGTTTTGATTTGCTGACTTAGCCAACACAAGATTTAAATCTATCTCTTCATCTGTTTTGATTCCATATTTTTTCTTTAGCTCTAGCTCTTTTTGCTTTTTAGCTAAAATATCTTCATAATCTAAACCCATCTGAGAAGCCACATCTGTTTCAGTCGTGAGATTTAATTTAATCTCTTTCTCGATAGCATCAATCTCTTTTTTTGGATCAACCCAAATTCTACGAGGGAAAGACCATTTCGGATTAATATAGTCATCTTTATTGTTAAAATACTCCACAGGAGATATCAAGCCATTTCTTAAAACCTCAACTTCCAACCAACTCTGAAAAACATTATCTAAAAAATAAGATGATAAGTGGGACTGCTCATCATCAAACTTTTTATTATCTTGGATTATTGAAGCTCTTGAAGATGCAAAATTCACTTTAGAATAGTCTTTAAAAGCTAACTCGTATGATATGCTTCTAGCTGATGCAATCATTCTCACTGAATTTGTTATGAATTCATCAAACCCTTTACCCATATCGTTTCCGTGTTTGTTTATCTTTTCCCCAGCTTTTAGATAATAAACCATTAATCCATTAATATCGTGTATCTCTTCGCCGTTATCCTGCATAGCATTAAAAGAGCCGTTTTCTCTCTCTGTTTCGATTGTATAAGCGATTTCAGCGTTCGCTCTTGCATTTTGAACAGTCGAGCTTTGAAAAGATGAGAAGTTTTTTATATCGATTATCGCTCTTTTATATTCAGATACTCCTCTAAATTGTGTAGGTCTCTCTTTTTTGAAGTAGTTGATGATGTGTTTAGCTTTTATTTTAATTTTATTATTATCTTTGTCTAAAAAGTGGTAGTAGATAGGTTTTCCATTTGCATTTCTAGTTATGCCGTTATTTTCTCCCTCGCTATCATCTATTGCATCAGCTTCTAGTAACTGTAGCTTTAATCCGTCTTTTGTTATTTTTTTATAGATAAATATTTCGCCGTCAATCATTCTGTTTGAAAAAATCATTTTTTGAATATCGAAAAAATTTAATTCTTCAGTTAAATCACACCTCTTTGACCACGCTTTGAATCTTTTATCAATCTTGTCATCTAAATCCGTGTCGCCTGTATTCGCTTGTAATTTTATACCTTTGCCAACAACATTCGTTACATAGGAATTGTCTATATTTCCCATGATTGGATTATTTGCAGATAGCCACCTAGCCCTCGCTCTTAATGTATCTCTTTCATTTACTGCTGTATCTTCAAATGGGCTGTTAGCATTCCAAAAGTCACGATTTGCACCAGTCTTTTTAGCACCTTGATAAAAAGCTCTTTTTGTAAGTTTGCTAAGAAAATTGAACATTTAAAGCAGCCTTTTGTGTTTTTGCTGAACTTGGAATAAAATCAAATCCGTATTTTTCAATTCTTTCAAGCAGAAATTTTTCTCTACCTGTTAATTCTGCAAGATTTGCTTTAGTCATCTTTCTTCCAGCGATATCGTAGCTTTGTCCACTCATCACAGAGCTTATCGCATTTTGTACTTCTTCGTATTGCTCTCCGAGAGATTTTAAAGCCATAAAAACAAACCTTTTTTTTTTTAAATTATCGAATTATAACATTATTTAAGTAAAAAAATAAACCCTCTATTTTAGGGGATAAAATGCACTTTGTACCCCTAGTAAAACACTTTGTGTTTTAATATTCATCAAGTGCATCTATTTTTTTTCTCTTTTTCTCTTTTTTTTGAGTTTGAATAAACATCATAGGCTTGTTGTTTAAAGCCATTACCTCTAAATCTACATTTGCTATAAATAGGGAACAGTAAGCATATACACGAACATCAAGAGCCTCATTTCTTGCTCTTATTTTACTCCATCGACCATCGCCATCTCTGACCTCTGCTGTTAGCTGTTTAAAATATTCAACATTGTAGTTTTTTCCATGAGGAAAGTGCATATATCCAGCCCCAACAGTCAGAGTAGATAAGTAAGAAGATATAACATCTTTTGCCATATTTACACCAATATTAAAGAGTGGAACTTTTCCACCTGCTTTCATAGATATTTGACTAGCTAGTCGAGGAGCAACAGGAGCATCTATCGCCTTAGCTCCCTTAATCGCATATACTCTACGAATAAAGCGAGGTTTACAATAGTTATACACCGCTTGCGTGGAGTGTCCCCCTGTATCTATTGCAACGGTGTATATTTTCATCATTCCACCATTTTCGTGATAAAATGTTTTCAAGAGATAATTATCTAGCTTTTTCCAAACTTCGGGTTTTGTAGTGTCTCCGTGGAATATTTTATACTCTATTGAGTAAGAGCGTTCATCTTTACACCATCCCACAACTTCGCACTCCAGTCTGTCGTCCTGTGTATCCACACCAGCACTTAAAATCAGAACATCTTTCGGTATCTGTGCATCATATAGCTCTAATCTATCTTCAAAGTCCCCTATATTTATTTTTGTATAGTCCTCCTCCCATGTTCTCCCTAAAACCTCATTTGTAAAAGCTTTTAATTTTAGTTTTGAGTTCTTAGCGGCTAAAAATTCTTTAACTATATCACTCCATGTCACATTTGGCGAATAGGATACCATCGCCCAAACAGAAAAGGATCTTATCCCTTTTTCTGCATTTGGATTTTCAGCAACCCATTTACATCTTTCAAATAGCTCTCTTTTGTCTTTATCAAATATTTTTTCTTGACACTCAACACACTTGAAATGTGCTGTTTCAGTATAGTGTTTTATTGTTTTTCCATTTGCATCTTTCTTTTTATTCCAAACTAACTGCTCAAATTCAAACTTTTGCATATAATCACACTTTGGACATGGGATATGTAAGTACTCCTGTGTTCCTTTTTTAAACCATGTATCTAATATGCTTGTTTTCTCATCTATCTCTTTTTCACTATCGTATGCTTCTCCGATAGGTTTACCGCCTAGTATATTTTTTCTATTCCAAAAATCAGAGGTTCTTCTAAACATAGTTACGATTTTATCTCCAGTGTTTCCTGCTTCTCGCTTCCATGCATCAACCTCATCACCGCTAACTACTCGACCTGTCCTCCTGTTAAAGTTTTTATCACTCTCCGCCCCTAAAAATTCAACATGACCAGCAGGATAACTCTTTTTAAGTGTTTTTTCTTTTTTGGTTCTTCCTCTATTATTATCTGTTTCAACCAGTTTTGAGATAGTCGGATTATCTCTAATCATCGGTTCGACTGTATCCTCTGCATAACCTTTGGCTTCATCATCGTTGGGTTGATAATGGAATTGATTTGAGGGTTTTTGATGTATATAATATGCTATTACAATACTTAGTAGTATTGAGTACCCTATCCGTGTAGGCTTCTTTATTATAACTATACTAGATATATCATCAGTCATCGCATCTAATAGTTCTTTTTGCCACGGATAAGTTTTCCATTTTCCAGTAATTGCTGAGTATTCGGCTGATAGTTGAAAGTTCTCGTCCGCCCACTTTGAACCTGTAAGTGTAGGTCGTGGCTTCATGACTTGACCTACATATTTAGCTAAATCTATTTGTTGCTCAGTCATTTTTCTACCACTTGTGGCTTGATACAGATTTTTTAATATCGTTCACATACTCATTTAACCATTCCACCGCTTCCATTGGAACATCTGGAAACCTACTCTTTAAGTCCATGTGTATATCATCTAGCTTTCTTGATAAAGGAGAAAACATAACTTCGATCACTCCTTTTGCTTCTGTTAATGTTATTAATTCTCTTTGCTCTTTTAAAAATTTTTGTTCATTAATTTTACCAGCCCAAAAATCTTTAGCAACCATAACTTTTTGAGAGGAAGTGACCGCATTTTCTAAAAGATTTTCCAATTCATTATTATTCTCTTTGTTATCTAGTTCTAAATTTCTTGCACTTTTTGGGATGTTGATGCTTTTTTTTTGTTCTTCTTCTTTTATCTCTGGCATCTCTTTTATGGATGCCCTGCTTTTTGATTTTTTTATAGCATCTATCGCTTTGCTAAAGTCTAGTGTTTTGCCATCTTCTAAATAGCAGTCATTAAACACTCCTTTGCGAGAGTGCTTGCTAATCATAGGCGTTGATACACCTAAAAACCTTGCCAAATCTGCTTTTGTTCCTGTTTTCATTCTTCACTCCTAAACAACTTTATTAACCGATATATTAACTTAATATGGTTAGCTTTCAGGTTAATTAATTTGGTTAGCTTTTTGAATTTTACATCATAAGGAATAGTTGTTGCGAATAACCGACCTTAAAAAAATCAAAAATAGTGAGAAAAAGCGAAGTAATCACCCGTATTGACATTTAATCCCAAGAAGTACCTATCACTTTTTTTTATTCTTTTTTTTTATTTTTTTATTAATCTATATCTATCTAGTCTGTACTTATCTTCTCTCTCTACTTAAAAAATAATTATAGTTCTGCATAAACTTTCTATTAAAATCTCTATCGATAACATCTGCTGGTATATCCATAGCTCTCTTCTCTATCATCTTCGTAGGAGATAATACTCCAAGCTTAACTATTGGTAAGCTCTTATCTGCACTTCTTCTAAACACTTGTAAAGCTCCACTATTCTTAGCTTTAGCTATAAATGCACCCTTGATAACTTTCTTTCTATCAGCTTTCAATACCTTAGCTTTAGTCTTGTAGTAGATTTTATTCCCTTTCCTTTTAGCTATTGATTTAGTTGCTCCGAAATGTATCAATCCAATAGGTCTCGATGCTATCTTTAGTTTCATCTCTTCCTCTCCTGCTGATGCTTTTGTTATCTTCATTTTACTCTTTATAGTTGTAGCTTTGATGTTGTAATATTGTGTTACTGCTTTGCTCATCTCGCTTTTGATTGTTGTAGCTGTTTTATTTAGAGTTGTCTTAATAGCTTTCTCATAAGCTCGTCTCGATATCCTTACACCTGTTGTGTCTATTTCTAATTGCATTTTTTAGCTCCTTTGTTTTATTTTAGAAAGCAGTTATATTTTACTAGCAACAACTATTTTTTTTATGTAGGCTTTAATTAAATAGAGATTTAGTTCTACTATCCAAACTAACATCTCTTTCTATATTGTTTTTATCTATAATATCTAAGACTTCATCTATATGCACTAATGGTGTATTCCCTCTCATAGTTGCAGAAGTGAATTTATATGAGTCCACTATCTCTACATCTATTAAGCTGTTTTTTACTAATAGCATATTTAAATCTTTAGCTGTTATATTTATACCAAAATCGCTAATAATTCTTGTTACTGTTTCTATGTTGCTATTGGTCGGATAAGCATATATCTTTCTCTTCGCCTCCTTTAGTTCTTTTTGAGCTTCTAAAAGTTGATAATCTCTTGCTTTTATATTGCTCTCTAACTCTAAAACTCTTTTATGTTCTAGTTGTTTGGAACCTGTTAATATATCGAAAATTATTTCGTCAGCTTTTATCTCAAACTCTAAGCTAACAAATCTCGCAAAAGAAATGAATAGTTTTTTGTGTATAAAATTCTTTCCGTAAATTTCATCATCAATTAAGTTTCTTTTAATACTTATCGATTTTTCGATAAGCCTTAAAGTTTCCTTGGTTCTTTTGCTGTTTTTCCATTCAGAAAACTTAACTTTTAACACTCTGTTTATATTAGATACATCAAGCCAAATATTATTAGCGTCTAACACTTCCACAGGTATATCTATATTATTAAAAACCTTTGTTAACTCTCTCATTTTGTTACCTTTTATTTTTTAAGCTTATTAAACATATATGTTAAATCATTTATATCTATGTTATTTGCTTTACAAACTATCCCCATATAAAACAACTCGAACTCTTTAGGGCGTCTAGTAGATCTCGCTCTAAGTGTTCCCTCAGCAATCCCTGCATGTTTTGCCAACTCCGCTATATTGATAGCACCCTTGTTTTTTCCTGTTTTCCATTTAAAATCTTTCACATCTAACTCCTTATATAGTGTAAACACATTATAGCATATTGTAGTTAATTAGTAAACATTTAAAACAATAGCAACTTAAATTATAAAAAGAATTGTATAAAATCCTTGACATTGTATTAAGTATATATTATAATTACTGCAACAAAAAACAAAAGGTTGAAAAGATGGCAATAGTTAAAACAGTAAACAGCAGTAGTAATAAAAGTTGTAGATTAAACATAAGTATTAAAAACAAAGTTTTTATGATTTCATTCAGTAACTCTTTTGATGCAGTTATTTTCAAGACTGAGAGAAACAGCTTATCGGATATATTTAACTTTTTTAATAAAGTTTCTGCACTTAATACTGCTGAGTTTCTTAGCGGTTT
>JAYEGP010000080.1:0-4468 GCA_034659135.1 Campylobacterota bacterium | reverse complement strand
GAGCTTTAGCAAACTCAACTATATTACTTTTATCACTAACACTTAATAAGGCGCGTTTCATCGGTTTCCTTTGAGGAAAAATTCTAATGTGGAATTTTATCTAAGGAGTCTTATAGTTCCTTTTAATCTTTATTAGGTGTATATTACTCATTTTATTTCGTTCTAAGCCGCGTAAACTTGATTGAAGATTGAGATTGTTATATAATCATTAGCAATAACTCCTTAAAGGAACTATCGCATGGACGTTTTTAAACTCAATGACACTGCTGCACTCTTGCATCTTAGTACTGATCAGACCAAAGAACTTCTTGATAACAACATCATTCCCAATATTAAAAAAAGCTCTCCCTCACGTGACACCTATCATGTGCCTCAGCTCTTAATCGATTTTGCTTTAGAGACACTTGGTCTCGAAAAAGCCAAAGAGTTTAAAAAGTTTAAAAGCGATAAAGAGACCATAGACGCTTTTAAAAACAGAAATGGGGTCAAAGTCATCTCTTTTTCAAACCTTAAAGGCGGTGTGGGAAAAACTTCTATCGCGGCAAACTTTGCCTATAACATGGCACTTTTAAATAAACGCGTTTTATTAGTTGACATGGACTCCCAAGCCAACTCATCACGCTATTTTGCCAACCGCTACTTTACGGGTTCAAGCATTAAAAACCTTTTTGACAAAATGTCACGAAAAGAGGAGATAAACGCTGATACGATTAAAACCTTTATCACACCCATCTCTTTTGAAAACAGGACCCTTGATCTGCTCCCAAGCGAACTCTCTCTCGGACGTATTGTCGAATTTAGCCGCTCGGTCTTCACTATGCCACATAAAAAGCTCAATGACATTTTAAAACCCATTAAAGATGACTATGACTTTATTGTCATTGACACACCACCATCGACAGGGCTTTCACTACACATGGCACTTTTTGCGAGTGACTTTGTGAGTATTGTGACTGACGCTGAAGACTTTAGTGTCAACGGTCTTAATGAGCTCAATATGGAGATCAAAGAGATTGTCGATGAAACCGATCATGTTGTCAAGGTAGACTCTATCTTCATCAATAAGGTCAAGAAGAGCAATATACACAGTGTCTATATTGAAGCAATTGCTAACTTAGCGGTAGCCGAAAATATCGAAAATGTCTTTGTCGTTAAAGACTCTACCCGTTTTAAAGAGTCGCAAACACTTCACATTCCACTTATAGAGTATAAAAAAGAGTTAGAGAAAAAACTAGTTACTGCAGACAGCATTTTAAGCTACGCAGTAGAGAAAGCACTGGAGGCATAAGATGGCAAAATTAAATCTCGACACATTCAAAACTAACGCAATTGAGGCAGTAGCCCAACAAGAGACTAAAGGTATTTTCAAAGAGCATCATGATGTACATCAAAGCATTAGCATTGATGATCTTATCACTAACATTAACATTAGACTTTTACCTAGAGAGATCGACGCCTTAAAACATTCCATTGAAACCTTAGGACAAATTGAGCCTATCATTGTAAGAAAGATGGATGATAAATATGAGGTGCTTAATGGCAATCGCCGTGTTGAAGTAGCCAAAGCCTTAGGTTTTGCAGACATCTCTGCTGATATCATTAAAGCCAGTGACAGTGACGCACTTTTTTTGCCTTATCTGCTTAACTCACATGAGGGTTTTGACATTATTGAGATCGCTGCTTATCTTCAAGATCTCAGAGAAAAGCATCACATAAAAAATGATATGATCTTAGAAAAGACAGGCTTACATGTAAACAAATACTCAGATCTTTTTTCTGAGCTTCAAGGTGACACCCTTAAGAATTTCAATTCACATTATGATGGTCTGTTAAACAGATACTTCAAACTTAAAGATGGTGTTTTCGATATCGAAAAAAGTGGCGTTAGCTTAAAAATTGGAATCAATGCCAAAAAAGCAAGCGATCTTACAAAAGCAGAGATTTATCGTTTTATCCATAAACTGAGCAACCTCTAATGCGAGTCATATTTTTAGCACTTTTTGCTACTCTTTTCACCGCTTGTATGTCGGGAAAAGACCCCTCAAAAGCTTCACAACGTTTTCAATCTGTCAGTAAGAAAGAGGCCATCATCCTTCAAGAAGGAAAAGATAAGAGATCATGTATCAAATGTGGGATGGATCTGCCAAAGTTCTATAAAACCAATCATGCAGCTACTCATAAAGGCCATACCCGTCAATACTGCTCGATTCACTGTCTAGTCAGTGATCTTAATGAGGGAAATGATCTCAAAAATCCTAAGGCTGTTGATCTGAAAAGTTTAAAATTCATTGATGCATCTACAGCATTTTATGTTGTCGGAAGTTCTAAACCCTCTACCATGAGTCACATCAGTAAATATGTTTTTCAAAACAGAAGTGACGCTACCGATTTTGTAAAGCTCTATGGTGGTGAGATTATGGATATGTACGGTACCATTAAGATCACCCAGAAAGATTTTCGCTAAACATTGAGTGATTTTCACTCAATTTTTCTTTTAGCTCTTAACCGTCTCAAAATCTACGATTTCAACACGTTCACACCCTTTTTTTACTTTTTTCTTTTTTCGGGCATCGTCTTCACAGAGTGTTAACATATCCATCAAAGCATCCTCTTTTGAGATAATGAGTTCATGGATGACACGCTCGGGAGTGATCGCTATTTTGATATCTTTCTCAAAATCGATCGTAATGTTTTTTCGTCCATTGGTAAAAGCGCTCTTAATCGCTTTTTTCACATTGGCATGAGAGAGAATATCACTAAGAGACAACTCCTGGTCTTTCTCATTATCACAGAGTACTTTGTAACTGACTTTGACATTTCCTTGCATAAGCTTCCTTTACATGTAAACGTTTTAAATATGAGTATATTATATATCCATTTTCAAAACAGATACCTTACATGTAAGCAAGAAAACAGTCATGACTGCTACGAAGCTACAACTATCCTTTTAAGACGGTCATCACGGTAGTAATATTTCCAAGAACATCAATGCTATCACCTGATTTAAGTACTACGGTAGTTTCAAGGGCATAGTCAGTCCCTCCACCATTGCCATATTCAAACAGTTTTGCTTTGAGTGCTGAAATCTCATCAGGATTAATATAGACGGATCTATTAAAATCTCCCTTCTGTTCTGCCATATTGTTAAAAACATCAGCAATATCATAAGCCTCATCTTCGCTATTAACACGTAAGTGCTCTTTAACTACCTTATAGTCTATCATGGTGTAAAAAGGAACCAATTCCATTTCTATCTCCTCGTTTATTAAATTTTGTACATTCTATAAGATCATTCATTAAATCATGAATAATATATAAAGTTAAAACCGATAAGTCACATCAAACCAAGGTAAGAGTGGTAACTGCTCATTATAACCCTCAATATTATAATTGTCATCATAACGAATATCGGTAACATTTTGATGATTGGTCGCATTCATCAGCTCAAAACTCCACGAAATACTACTGCCTTTTTCCAAATTGACTTTCTGTCCAATTTTAAGATTGAGCGTGAAATAATCAGGGAGTCGTTCGCTAAAAAGATCCCCGTAAATGGGTCTCACCCGAGCATCATCAGGATCGGTATAGGTTCCGACAACAGGTGTATATGGTTTCCCCGTACTGTACTTGCTTAGGACTGAAAATGCCCAATTATCCCAAAAACGAATAGAACCTACCATCTGTAAGGTATGAGGAATATCGCCATAAAAAGGGTATTTATGTGGATCATCAGTACTCACTTGACGTGTGGCATTAAGATAGGTATAGGCCACAAAAGCGTAGTAACGTCCATCACGGTACTTCGCTGAGAGATCAATTCCATAGGCGTCTCCCTCACCTTTAGAAGCATAACTTTCGGTACTGCCATTAGTATCAAGTACATCTATTGCAAGGTCAGAAAAGGTTTTATAAAAGGGCTGTATGGAGTACTCTATTAACTCATCACTGTGATTATAAGCTAGCATATAATGGTTGGATCGTTCATAGGAAAGTGTTGTACTTCCAAAATCTTCATTGGTTTTAAAACCCTCTGGAATCTGTGAATAGCGTCCTGCTGAAAAAGAGAGTGCATCATAGCTTCCTAACTGATAGACCAGACTCACACGTGGATCAACAAGATGTTGAAACTCCTGATAATCCGAGCTACTATAACGCAAGCCATAGCGTAGATTCAGATCCTCATGAAATTGCCAGGTATCTTGCAAAAAAAGGGAAATATTATTAAGCCGAAGCGTCTCATTCACATATATCTTCTCTTCCGTCGTAAAATCAAAATCAGGATCATTAGGACTAGGAGGTCGTGATACATTCAGATCAAGTGGCAAAACCAGATGTTGAAACTCACCTCCAAAACTGATAAGGTGAGAGCCTAGTTCATAATCACTTTGATGAAACACTCCTAAACGTTGTGATTCTGATTTAAAATAGTAATCATCAAAAAGCTCAACACTTGCAAATCTATAGTTAT
>JAYEGP010000079.1:0-4559 GCA_034659135.1 Campylobacterota bacterium | reverse complement strand
ACGAATGGGCAGGTTGTTGGTAAACGTCGCTTTGGAGGTGAAGATGAGGATATGGCCAATGCCATTATTAAGATAGAAGATGGTTATGTTTTTGCAGGATCTACGGAGAGTTTTGGACATGGAGATGAGGATGCCTATGTTTTGAAGATGGATGAGAGTGGTAAACGTATCTGGTCACGTGCCTTTGGTGGAAGCGATGATGATGTAGCGCACGATATTATCCAAGTCTCTGATGGTTATGTCTTAGTGGGAACAACGGAGAGTTTTGGACGTCGCTACAGTGATGTTTATGTGGTTAAGATGAATAAAAATGGAAACCGCGTCTGGCATAAAGCCTATGGAGGTAGTCGTGATGAAGAGGGGTATGCGATTATAGAGGATAATGGTGGTTATGTCATTACGGGTAAAGCTGCAAGCTATGGTGAGGGTTTTCGATCCGATATGTATCTATTTAAGATTGATAAGAGTGGAAAACTTCTCTGGGAACGTGTTTTTGGTAAAAAGCAAGATGACGCAGGATACGATCTGGCTAAAACCGATGATGGCTACATCGTCGTAGGTGAGATTTCCGATGAGCGAACCCGTGATAAAGATGTTTACATTGTTAAGACCAACAAGAGTGGAAAATTACGCTAGAGGTTTACGCTCTGGGGTAGCATTATATTTCTACAAAAGTGAGCGCAAAGACTCTATTGGTGTAATTGTCTTCTGTTTTGTATTCACGATAGCCTAAAGAAGGGACGGAACTCACAATATAGTCTTTGTCATTAAATGGTATAAACTCGTGAACGGCATGGGTAGAGTTACTGACAAAAAATGCATCACTAATATCGAGGGTATCGAGTATTTTTATACTGCTATTGGTAGATGCTATTACCTTTTTATTTGCGTCGGCAAATAGAGAAAAGCCTTTTTTATTGGATGGAAAACTATCTTCTAAAATAGCTTGAAATTCGACTTCACTATCAAAGACGATACCTATTCCACCCACTGTTTTATCATCTAAACGGATCGTTGCGTTGTAGATATAGGTGGCCTTTTGCTCATAAAATTCGCTGCTTTCAAAATCACTGACAAAATAGTTTTGCGTATTATTATTATTTAAAACTTTTGAGAGATAAGATTTTGTAACACTCTTACCTATGATACTCTGATCATGCGAACTTGCGATGATTTTTCCTTGAGTGTCATAAAGGTAGAGATTTGTATAAACAGTGTAGAGGTCATTGATGTAAAGCAAGGTCTCATTTAGGGCTTTTGCGTCGGGTTCTTTTGTTGAGAGTTCTTGTTGAAACAGAGGGGTTAATGCCCACCATCTACAATCATTGGCGCGTTCATAAAGGTTTCTATCCATAATATCAATAGCCAAGTGCGATGACATTTTGACATCATTGATAAGTGATTCTTTTACAAGGTGCTCTAAATTATAGACTGATGCTTGTATGGTTTCAAGTAGTGAGGTACTAATTATTCTTAAGTTGTCTAAGATAGGAGAAAGTACATAGACTCTTCCTTTAGCTGCAATAAGCTCACCATTTATGATGACATCGCCGAGATCATCAACAAGATCATCGGCTTTTTCTATGATATCTTTAAGCTTCTGATTAAGAAGATTGATACTTTTCTCTTTTTTTGTATCCTCTTCTTGATCTAAAGGGACAGCGACTTCCTTGCTTGAGCCAACTGCAATCCCATACCAATCACTAATACCCATATAACCCTGATAGCCAGAGGTCTTTGTTGTTACCGCAATCTCTGTTTGACTAAAATATTGGTAACTTTCATTATATTTGACACTCTTTTTTACGCGTGTATTACTTGATGCCATTAAACCATTTTTATCTGCTACAGCAATCATTTCATGTTTCGTGACAAGGCCTTTAAAGATTCTTTCAAGTTCATCTTCAAATTTAAAGCAGAGACATAAAACACCTACAGTAGAGTTGTTATGTACAATTTTTTGAAGATAAATGAGTGTTTTTTCTTGAGATTTAAAGATATCACTATGGGCGTAGTATTCGACATAATCATCAGTTGATAGGGCTAGTTGAAGATTTTTGTCACTGGAGTGAACAATAGGGTTGTTAGGGTTAAGATTAACTTTTGCATTGCCTTTGGTATCAAAAATAACAATTTCATTGTAGACGGTATATTTATTGGCATATTCTACGAGTCTACTCTGCATGGTCTCAAGTGCGATAGTGTCGTTTATCAAAAAATCAATAATGGTTTTGTCTGTTGCTAAAAAACCGACATCGGCTGTTCTTTGAAAGAGGTTACGAATTAAAATATTAATAGCGATCTGTGACTTTGATGTCAATTCGTTGTTGAGCTTATTGAGATTTTCTTCTAGTAAGGCATCTATAAGTTCAGTTTGAAGCTCATTAAAAAGTAGTGTTGTGGTATCTGTAAATTCAAAAAGTGTCGCAGCGACATCAAGAGCATTTATTTTACCTGTTAAGGTAACTTTATTTAACATTTTACTCTGATCAATAAGATCATCCATCGTTTTTTTTACAAAAGGGAAAAGTGTTAATGCTTTATTCAAAATAAGCTCCATATAAAAATAGTATAATTTTTAATGATAGTAAAAATAAGCTTTAGAGCGACTTAGAAATTTCGATATCAAGGGTTGAAATATCATATTTAGGCAAATTGAGAGTCAAATATTATACATGTTAATGCTCAAATATTAAGCCTTTAACTTAATCTTACCTAACATTATTTATCTAAAGTACTTTTTTCAACTATACAGTTTCTATAAATCTCTATCTCACACGCTGACGTTTCTTTTCATCCTTACTATCTCTTATCACTTGTATACCAACAGTTTCAACATCTTCCAACTCTAAACCTTCAAAGATCAGCGCTTTTTTACCAACAGCAGCTAGTATTGTTAGAAACCTAACAAAAGAAATTTTACCCGTTCGTTCAAATAGCTGATAAGTAGGGTAGGGGATCCCTATTTTTTTTGCAAAGTCTATCTGTTTATATCCTAGCGATATACGATGCTCTTTGATCTGCTTGGCAATTTCTGCTGCTACTTCTTCAGAAGTTAAAAAGATTAACTCATGCGATGTCATTATATTTTTTCCTCTAAGATGTTTTTATCTATTGCACTTGTATTTGTTAAAATCTCATCTATCCACTCACTTGGAATATGGTGTGTCATAGACATTGGTCGCAATAGGGTCAGTTTTGCTTCTATGGTATTGCTAATGATCTCTTTAGCATTACTAATACCAAAGGTCTTGGCAATATCAAATAACTCTTTAGAGGTTGCCCATGAAGCAGGCTTATTGTTGATACTCAATTGGTGTTCTTGTCCGGCTCCTCTATTAATGACATAGGTAAGATCATAAGAAGGCGCATAGTCCCATTCATACTGTCTATTCATAATGAAAGAGAAGTTTTTAGAGTGATCGTCACGGTTTCCAAATACAAGATTAAAGACCATAGTCTTAAAGATCTGCTCCATGGCACTATGAGGTACATTGAGTGCCAATCCTGTACGAAAGAGCTGTTCGTACCCTAATGTGAATTGTTGACTAGCATCATGATGTAGAAGCCCTGATAGAGAGTGTAAGTGCTGACGTTCTCCGCGCTTCATATCAAAACGATGTGTCACGAAGTGTGATCCTTTATCGGTATCTACTAAAAATGTTTCTGCCATTTTGATACCAAGTTGTTTCGCAATCAATGAATAGATATATTCTGTTTTTGTGTAAACAGAATTAGCGGTATAAAGTTCAGGTATGAAAGCATTACCCGCCTCTTTATATTCATCAAATTTGACAATAGCATGTTGATAACCATCTGGCAGAGATGCATGCTTATCAGCGACATACAACTTCCCATTGTTCTGGTTATAGCCAACATGTGCCTTAGCTCTCGCTCCACCACCAGCTGAGTTTGAAATAGCAATAAGAGTTGCTAACTCAAAGCTATGTGTACCTTTGAGTACATTTTTTGACATCTGATACATTGTTTGTAGTTCAAGTATCTCCCCTGCAATACCTGTTTGTGTTACTGGAATAAATTCAAGAGCACCTATACTATGCTGGCCGATGAATTGTAAACGCTCCAGTGTTGTTGGTAATCGTCCCTTCTCTTTTTTGAAAAAGAGATCCATATAAAGCATCCCATATTTACCAGGGATATGATCATTTATAAGCCCTGGCAAAAAGTTTTGAAAAGAGAGTGTTGGGTAACTATGGGTTTTTAGGTCTGTAAGCATTAAAGGGGAAAAGGTTAATGTATCACTATCTTCAGGCTCAAAATAGATTTTGCCTTTATAATCTAGCATAGTAGCAATTTTCTTACCCCAAGCAAAGACTTCAGTGACGGTTTTATTGTTCATTATAATACCTTTATAAAAGTATTATAACACATATTATAGTATTATTAAAAATAAATAGTTGTCTTAATACATAATATAGTAATGTTTATATTACTTAACATAATGGAAATTCTCTTGACTTTTATAATATTATGTTAATGACTGCCCTCTGCGTAGTATTGGAAAATAGTGGAATAAGAAAACTTTGTTTACTGGTCTT
>JAYEGP010000078.1:0-20254 GCA_034659135.1 Campylobacterota bacterium | reverse complement strand
ACAAAGAAGATCAAATAATTGCAACAAGCGGTATAAAAGGTTTTAATAAAAATAAAATATTTTCAGCAAGTGAGTTAGTAGATAAGAATATCCTATCTTTAACAACAACAAAACACGGGTCAGGCGTTGAATATTCACCTCTATTTCCTAATAATCTTACAAACCAAAGATCGGGAAACTTCAATAAACTGTGCACTCTTCGCCTGTGTACACCCACCTTGTAAAGCACTCACAATTGCATCACTTCTCTGTGTATTGCTAATACACATCACTATGACTTCCAATATCAATAAGTATAATCACATTATCTATTATGATAAAGTCTATTATTATTCTATACTTCATATTGATAGAGACAGAAAGGAATTGGTTCATGTTTCCTTGCAACTTATGCACTCTTAGTGAAGGATGTTGAGGATTGTTCTTTAAAAGTTCTATAGTTTTTTCATATTGATGGTAAATATTTTTATGTTTTGTAAAAAATTTGATAGCTTTTTTTTCATAGCTATCAGCAAACTTTATTTCATACATCACCTATAGCTTTTTTTATCGTATCAAAATGTCTGTTTGTGTCAGTATGATACTTACCTTGATCAATATTTTTCATCACTTCTTTATGTGCCATATCAAGCTTATAAGCTCGATATTCCTCATACTCTTCAAAAGGAATAACACAATATTTATTTTTACCTCTAACATTAATGACAACTTCATTAAATTTTTCAAACATCGCATCAAAAACAGAAACACCTTTTATTTTTACTTCATTAGCTGATATAGTCATGGCAAACTCCTTAATAGTACTTTTAAAAGTATTATATCATATTTGCATATTTTCTTAAATATAAGGGCTATATTAGCATTAGTGGTAAAAAAGATGTTTTTTGCTAGAAGATGGGATTGCAAGAGAGCTAATTTATAAAGAAAATTAATAAATACAGAGAGAGAAGAGGGTCTTACATGTAAGAAACCTTACATGTAAAGATATTAGTGATGCTCATCGGCATCAAGATTGAAGACTTTGGTTCCTACATAGTACATTAAGATACATAGACCGAGACCACCGAGTGAGATCATAATCTCTGTTGATGAAGGGATGTACTCTATCCATTGAGGAGCGAGTTGATACTCGCTTTTTTTAAGCATTTGCAGCGGTTTAAGCTGTGTATCGTGAACAAGGTTGTAGCGCATAAACATAACACCAACCATACCCATCAGTGAGATCCAGAACATACCCACAACACTTTTACCCATATCTTTTAAGATAAAGGCTAAAGGAATCACCATGGCTAAAAAGACTTCCGCCCAGAAGGTCCAACTTCCTAGGATATGTATCGCCACCTCTGCGCGGTCAGGCATACCACCGTAGACGTCGGTGAGCATTTTCCAGGTGACAAAGAAGATCAAGATGGAGAGCAAGAGCGCTTGAATCTTGGCAAAAGTGGTGAGCATTTTTTTTGCGCCCTCAGAAAATTTAAGCTGATAACGAAAACCATACAAAATAAATGCAAGATAAATCCCCGTGATAAAGGCCGTTAAGATGAAGTACATCGGATAAAAGACGCCATTTGATATGGGTCGTGCATTAAGAAATCCAAAAACTGCACCAAGGTTAGAGTGCGCAGAGAGACCAACAAGCAGTCCCGTCAGACCAAAGTAACGTGCCATTTTCATATCGTTTCGTAATAAAAACACAAATTCTATAATCATAAAAGTCAGATAGATTCCATAAAGCGTACCCATCCACCAGATAGCCGAGGTCAATCCGGGACTCAGTACGTTATAGATGACCATGGTAACGGGATGACCGATCTCAAATGCGATAACGGCAAATCCGGCTAAAATAGTCACAATTGAGCCAAAAATGGCACGTTTTGATATCTGCATAAAATCTTTAAAACCAAAGACATCACCTAGTGAGCCGACAATACACAGACCCGTACTAGAGACAACAAAAAAGACATACACTGCGATAAGAAGACCCCAAGGATGTTCGCGAGTGACTCCATAGGCGTGGTGACCATGTTGGAGATAGATGGCAACACCTACAACAAACATGGCTAAAAATGCGACGGTTAAGACAGCAATAAGCACATTCCTAGGTGTCTTTTCAAAGGTAAAAATCTCTTTTATAGAGATTTTATTGTAAGGAATCGTAGTGACAAACTCTTTGATAGTAGCGATATTAATACTCATGCCTTATCCCTTATAATAGATAAAATAGTTTTGGATTGGTACCCAAATGTGTTTTGAGCGTTCGGTGCTCACGGACTCTTAGTACCTGTGAAAGTTCACTCTCGGGATCATCAAGATCGCCAAAAATTCGTACCTTAGTTGGACAGGTGGCTTGACATGCTGTTGTTGTTTCACCGCGTGAAAGCCGTGTGTCGGTACAGAAGTTACACTTATCTATGGTAACCGTACGATCATCAAGGTAGCGTGCATCATAAGGACAGGCATTCATACAGTAACTACAAAGAATACACTTTTCAGGATCAACACGCACGGTGCCATTCTCATCATAGTAGGTCGCCTCAGTTGGACAGACTTCTTGACATGGAGCATCATCGCAGTGTTGACACTGGCTTGGTTCAAAGGCAGCAGAAGCGATATTAAGGAGAGGATACTCTCCCTCAATCTCTCTGACACCAACCCAAATTCTATGGTTATCGGCACCAAGCAGAATGCCATTCTCTTCTTTACATGCGACTTCACATGCATTACAGTTGATACAGTTTTTATGGTCTAAGGCCATTGCATAACGTGCCATGATTATACCTTTCTTATTTCTACGTTAGTTTCATGCATAGCGGCTGCGCCATATACCGGTTCAATATGATCCTCGATAATGGCATTGTCGTTTCCACCATTGCGATATGCCCATGTTAAGGCCTCACTCTCTTCACCAAAACCGTGAACAAAGAAGACGGTATCGGGAGCAATTTTTTCTGTTGGATAGGCTTTAATGGTAATTTTTCCAGCGCCACTAGAGACTTCAATGAGATCACCAAAGTGAATATCTTTCTCTTTGGCAGTACGTTTATTGATCCAGATATAATTTTCCATCATCAGATCACGAAGTTTTGCATTGTTTGCAGTGCTCGATTGTGTAAACTGAGCATGCCGTCCGGTAAGCATTCTAAACTTGCCTTCTGGAATCACATACTCATACTCTTTTCGCCAAACTGGCATAGGATCTACCCCTTTTTTGGCAAGGTTAGGAAGATTACATTCCACTTTTCCCGATGCTGTTTTTGTCTTGCCACCGTTGACGCTATAGGCTTTTTTAGATTCAGGATAGTAGTGATGATCATTAACAGATAGCTGTTTGTAGTATTTATCCATATTAGGATAGTAGACACCTTTTTCTCTCAAGGCTTTAGCAGCACCAGGATACTCTGAGACCTCATGTTCGTTAAGATGGTCCTGATGTTCACGGAAAGGTTGATTGATATCAAACTCAGCAAATACCTCTTCTTCGCTTGAATCAGCAATCTCTTCTTGAACGCCTTCATCGTATTTTTTGGTGATCTCAAACATAGGTCTTGAAAGCATTCTGGTCATCGAACGTAAAATATCGCGTACCGGTTTGGTCTCATACATGGGATCGACAACTTTATTACGTTGCGCTATGGAAGGTTCCACGCCGCTAAAGGTTTTGACAGGGTCGGTGCGTTCGAGGTAGTGACACTCTGGTAAGACAACATCAGCGTACATGACGGTATCGCTTGGCATGGTGTCAATAGCAACGACAAGCTCCATCTTTTTAAGCATCTCTATCGTCTTGGCCGTGTCTGGCATGTTCATGACGGGATTGTGTTTATAGATAAACATACCACGCACGTTATACGGCATATCGCCCTTTAAAAATCGATTACGCCAACCAATCCATGAGCCTCCACCTGATACAATTGCACAGTCATCATAACCCGTTGATCCACGCTTGCCTTTTTTACCTAAGGCTCTACCTTCTGCTCTATCATAGAGTGGAACAAGAGTGTCATGACCTTTTAGCTTCAGTTTATCACCAAATACAAGACCGCCTTTTGTATCAATACCACCACTTAGTCCTTGAAAAATCGCCATGGCACGACGCAGTTGAAAGTCATTTTTAGCAAAGGTACTGCGACGACCTGGATAGTAGATCGACTTCGGCGCATGTGCCATAAACTCTCTGGCTATTTTAGTGATCTCTTTCGCACTGATATTGGTGATTTTAGATGCCCACTCCGGTGTGTAGAGGTTGTTAAGAATACTTGATCGGTACTCCTCAAAACCATTGAAGTGTTTCGCAACGTACTCTTTATCATAAAGCTCTTCCGTGAGAACGACATAGGTTAAAGCCAATACAAAAGCGAGATCGGTTCCTGGCTTGATGGCTAACCATTGATCTGCTTTTGCTGCGGTATTGGTAAATCTTGGGTCGATACAGATAAGTTTGGCACCACGTCTTTGCGTTCGTTTAAAAAGATCCATGGTATCGGGTGTGACAATGGCCTCAGCACGGTTGGCTCCCGCCATAATGACATATTCTGCATTCTCAAGATCTGATTGAGGATATGTGCCCAGTGTGACACCATAGCCTGATGCAACGGTTTGCAAACAGATAGAAGAGTGGTTTAACCAGTTGGCAGAACCAAAGGCTTCATAAAAAGATTTAAAAGTATGCTCAGCCATACCTTCACCCGCACAAAACAGAAATGAAGAGCGGTTATCTTTCTCTTCGTCTAAGATTTTAAGCGTTTTCTTTCTAATGTAGTCGTAGGCTTCATCCCAGGTGACACGTGTGAATTTGCCTTCACCTTTTTCACCGGCTCTGACCATAGGATACTTAAGACGGTCAGGATCATAAAGTGCGGATATACCAGCATTACCTCTTGCACACAACATGTTTTTAGATTTTGGAAAGAGTGGATTAGGATCGAGTTTAGTCACAATCCCATTTTCAACACGCGCTAAGGCAGCGCATTTATTGACACACATTTCACAGAGTGTTGCAACCTCTTTGGCTTCGCCTTCGCCTGTTTTAGAAATGATGGATGGCTTTGCTTTTTCTTCTTCACTGGAGAGAAGGTTAGGTGCGGTGACCGCAGTTCCTCCAAAGATGGTCATAGCGACACTTCCTTGAAGAAATTTACGTCTAGAAACTTCGACTTTCATAAAGAAACCTTTCAAAATTGAAATTTATCTTGAGTATAAAAATTAATACATTAATTCTAATATCTCGTAAGCTATGAACAATTATACATCTTAAATCTTATGTAAAAGATAAATTTGAGTTATTTTTTTAAATTGTGATAAATTCGTGATTTTAAACTAGAGTGATCGTGTTACTCAGGTATTTTAATGTAAGTGTCATCGAGGAGACCATACTCAAAATACTGATGGCATGCGGCACAATTGGATGGTGTCTTTATCGATTCACGTTTATAGACTGAAGGGTCGATATCTTTATGGGTTTCTCTCCAATACATTACTTTAGATGTTGATTTTGGAGCTCTATCACCAATAGAGTCTAACATTTTAAAGGCCATTTCCCGAGAGGAATGCTCTGCGCTATTTGCAATCAGATACTCGCGGATCGAGGCACGTGCGCCCATAGAGATATTGTTTTCAGTGATGCGCTCATTGAAGTGATCGTTCAGTTTATCCATAATGCGGTGCCACGATTTTTCAGGAAGCATAAAAGGAGGATAGGGCGTATGACACTCTCCACAATCGGTTGCATACGTGAGATGTTCTTGTTTGTAATCAATCTTAGCATAACTGCTTCGAGTAATGATGTTGTCGTAGGTACTGACGATATAGTAAAAAGCGATAACGGAGAGAATAATAAAAGCATAAGAAGCAAAGAGACCAAATGGGGTGACATTAGTGTCTTCACCTTCACTCTTTTTATAGCCGGTGATCATGGCAAATATCATATTAGTTTTATGATAAAACTGTTCGACTAAAACACCAGAGATATGAATAATTGCCCAGACTCCAAGAAAGTAAGAGAGGTATTTATGAACATCATCTAAAATGTACATGTAAGGGTAGTATGTTTTGTTTAAGAAAGCAAAGAGACCCTTTCCCTCTTGTATCCCATAATATATAAGACCACTCATGACAATCAGTGATCCAACACTCAATACGATAAGGGTGTACCAGCTTGATGCAGGATTGTGTCCCGGGGGAATTTTACGCCATCGATCTCTCATCTTCTCTTCAAAGTAACCAATAAGATCATTAATATGAAGATCAAAGGTGTTAAAGGTAGCATATTTAGGGCCTACAAATCCCCAGATGATGCGATAGCCAAGCATAACACCAAAAATCCATCCAAAGGCAACATGATAATGGAGATAAGAGGCTTCAAAAGAGGTGATAAATGAAGCAGTAAATGAGGAGGCTATAATCCAGTGAATGATTCGAGTTGAAACGGGCCAGACAAAGACAAGACCTTCTTTTTTATTCACGAGAAACCTATATAAAAATTATTTATTACTTTTATAAGATTATCATAATAAAGTTCTAAGGAAGTTGAAATGGAAGGTATAAACTCTCAGCTTTACGCTAAGAGTTCAAAAAGTGACTACTGTTTATTGAAATTGTCGAAGATATAATTTGCCATTGAGTCAGTATCGTAATCCATACCTTTTTTCTTAATCGCCTTGTAGTTATGCTCCATAACTTCATGATCAGTTCCAGAAGATTGGTTAAGTCCACCATTTTTAATATCAGTAATTGAAAGTTTAAGTTCGTAAACTTCTTGATCATTAATAGCAGGACCTTTAGGTTGTCCATTTTTAGCAAGCTCAGCAACGCCCTCACCCTGTTTACCATGACATTTAACACACATCTGCGTATAGACTTCTGCAGTTGTGTATTTATATGTTTTGACTTCTTCTACTTTTTTTGTCTGCTCAGAACAGCCTGAGATTAATAAAAGTGCACCCAGACCTAAAACTGTCATCGCTATATTTTTCATATTTATATCCTTATGTTTTTTCAAAATTAAATTCTTACGCTCTACCTGATAACATACCCTGGATTGTCATCGGTTTAAGGGCATAAACTTTAAGTAACCACCAGATATAACGCTCTTGTGTTGGGTCAAGTGGAAAAGATGGTGTCGGTTTTTTAGACCAGTCAAACTCAGCTAGCATAACCGTACCAATACTGGTAATAAGTGGACATACTGTATACCCGCCATATGCTGCTGGTAGCTCTGCTTTTTTCTCCATAGTAGCGATAAGGTTATCAACAAGTACTTTGTACTGTTTACGAACACTACCGCCCGTTTTACCCATAGGAACAGCGGCAACATCACCCAAACAGAAAACATTATCAAATTTAACATGCTTAAGCGTCTCTTTAATAACAGGAACCCAACCTTTACCTGAACCCAGTGGTGATTCACCAATGACACTTGGTGCTTTCATCGGTGGCGTTACATGGATAAAGTCATATTTTTTCTCTACATTTTTAGTCATTAGGATCATGTCGTACTCTTCAAGATCCTCATCCCACTCCCCTTTTTCTAGCCAACGATTTTGGAATGTTGCTATTTTAGCGTCAGTATCGAGTTTAACAAGGTTATGTTTGTATTGCCATTTAAAATCACGATCTTTAAACTGCTGTAAAATCGCTTCATGATATTCAGGAACACCAAACATTTTGCCACCATTTGGTAAGAAGGTCATTTCAACTTTATCACGTACTCCCGCTTCTACTAAACGTGCATGGGTAAGATACATGATCTTTTTAGGCGCACCACCACACTTAATAGGGGTATTTGGGTGGGTAAAAAGTGCTTGAAGTTTTTCAGGCCCTTTATGTGCTTTTGCTTTGGCTATTAAAGCTTGGATCTCTTTATAGGTATCTGTTGAACCATCAGCAAAATAGATTGAACAGACACCGTTTTTACCTATTTTATTTTTAACGACACTGTTATCGGTTCCTGTAGAGGTGATTTCACCTTCAAGACCAACAATGGCACCATAGTTCAAGTTCAGGCCTGTTGCAATAATAAGGTAGTCGTAAGAGATCTCTTGACCACCGGCTGTTGTTAGCTTATTGTTCTTCGGATCAAATGTTGTGGCACTATCTTTAATTAGCGTGACACCACTTGGTAAAAAATCATCGCGATTGTATTCAATATCACTCTGCTCCCAGAGACCAGCTCCTATAAGTGTCTGACCCGGTTGATATGAAACGGATTTAGGATCAGGCTCAATAACGGTAATATCTGGATTAGAAAGTGTATTGCTTAAACGAGCTGCCGTAGACATCCCTGCAAGTCCTCCACCAACAATAACTATTTTTCCTGTTGCATCGGATGCAAGAGCTTGCGTTGTAGTCGCGGTTCCTGCTAGTACACCAGCTGCAATAGGTGAAACAGCGAAAAGCTTCATCGCATCACGACGTGATAAGTCTCCATCGTTTTGTAAAGTATCCGAAAGAACTTCGTCAAGTAGTTCATTTTTTTTCATTTGACCTTCCTTGTGTATTAGAATTACAGAAGTTTATTACAGTAGGTAAGTAATTTCCATAATTAATTATATTTTAATTGTGTGAAGTATCATAACAACGTCATCTTAATATAGTAATGAAGCGGATGAAAAATAGATTAAAGCATTTTAATAGTGTATAAGTATGTTTAGAAAAGTAACATAACGATAGAGATTTCATACTTACCCTTACTTATGCGTTAAATAATTTAAATATATAGGTATACTGCTCCTTATAATAAAAATAAGGAATATATATGACAAATGTTGCAAAATTAGCATTAACGGCTCTTTTAGGTATGTCAGTACTTTCAACTTCGGCATTAGCGGATACGGCTAAAGGTCAAAAACTTTATATGAAAAAAATGAAAAAAGTTTGTGATGTTAGTGGAGCAGCTTTCGCGGCTAAGCATTCTCAAGGAGAGTGGGAAGAAGCAAAAGAAGATGGCACACTCATTGATGCTTTTGTAGAAGCGTGTCCTGCAGGAGAAAAGATGATTAGAGGTGATAAATTCAAGAAAAAATATGAATCTCATATTTATGACTTCGTCTATGACTATGCAAGCGACAGCGGTAACGTTCCATCGTGTTAACTTCATGACCCACCTGGGTCATCTCTCTCCTATCTAACTCTTATATCTTGATCTCACAAGGAAAAATATGCGTATAATTTCGACAGTTACAGCATTCGCGTTATTGGCATCGGTAAGTATGGCTGATGAAGCAGTTGATTATCAAAAACAGATTGATGATTTAACAAAAAAAATTACAAAACTTGAAAAAAATCAGAAGCGTCAAAAGAAGACACTCTCAGAAGTGAAGGCACATGACGCTTATGACAACATAAAGTTTGGTGTTGATTTTAGAAATGCCGTTGATGTATTAGAGTATAAAAACAATGAGACAGGTGAAACGGCAAGCAATGACTCATTATTAACGAGTAGATTGTATTTAACGATGAAATCGGCTCCAATGAGTGGTTTAGTATTTATGGGTAAGCTTGCTATATATTCTACTTGGGGTGCTCATGTTTATGATGAGTCTAATGGTCTTAAAGACTGGTCAGCATCTTCAAAAGCTACAGACACCATTATGAGAATTAAAGAAGCTTATTTTGTTTATTCTAATGAAATTGGTGAACAACCTTGGAGCGTGAGTGTTGGTCGTAGACCCTCAACAAATGGTTTTTTAGCGAACTATAGAGAAAATGAGACGTCACCAGGTTCACCTTTGGCACATATTACAAATATGGAAGTCAATGCTGCGATGCTTAAATTAAATTGGGATCGTTTTGTGGAAGGCTCATACTCTAAATTTGTATATGGTAGAGCTCATAGCGGTGAGGCGAATGGGGTATATGGACTTGCAGGTGAGCGACTACCTTTTGCAGAGATGAATACAGATGAAGAAGATGAAAATGTTGATTTTTTTGTATTCTTAGGTGATGGTTACAATAATGGACAGTACCAACTTATGTATCAATGGGCACATATCTTTAATACAAAAGGTCAAGATTTAACTCCAGATCCAGATGGAAATAATCCAAAAGGTATTAAAAATGCAGCAGGCGCAGCTGATCTTTTCTCATTGGCATTAAAAATTGATGGCGTTGGTGATGAGATTAGTGATTTCCTTGATGAAACAATACTCTTTATATCAGGGGCTTATACTAACTACAGTGCTAAAGATGGCTATTCGCTTATCGGTTCAGAAGATGGTGGGAGCGAAGCGGGTAGTTCTCTCTGGTTAGGTGCAGTTTTTCCTGATATGATTACCGACAGTGGTAAGTTTGGTTTAGAGTACAATTATGGTTCACAATACTGGACACCGATGACATGGGCAGAAGATACTGCTACGGGCTCTAAAATTGCAGTTCGTGGTAGTGCGTATGAAGCGTATTGGAACTTTAATCTTTTTGGTGTGAAATATTTACCATCACAGATTCGTTATACCTATGCGCAGCATGACTATACTCCAAACATTAATTGTGCGGGTTGGATAGCACCAGAAAAAGTAGATATGACGTCACAAGATCTACGTTTTGCAGTAAGCTATCGCTACTAAATAATCTTATAAACTTATGCCAAAAGGCATAAGTTTTTCTCATAGTACCTTTTTCATATATTATATTTTTATCACATTTTTATTTTCAGGTTAATTTAAATTTTACATGTAAAGCAATATAATACTTCCATCAAGAGGTATTTTACCTCCTTGTAACCTTTTATTACATGTAAGGAAATAGATATGAATAAGTTTATCGTTTTATCTACGATTGCTGCTTTAAGTACAATAAGTGTCGCTTCTGAAGTCAATTATCAAGAGCAAATTGATGAGCTAACTGCACAAATTAAGCAGTTACAAAAAAATGAGAAAAGAACAAAGAAAAAACTTTCAAAAGTCAATGCGCAATCAGCAAAAGATAATATTAAATTTGATGTTGATTTTAGAACGTCTTATGATAATTTACAGTATAACATGACAGGTACAGGTATGGATGGAGAAATGAATCCAAATCCTAAAAAGTATAAAAATGATGCTCTGTATGCAATGCGTTTATGGCTAGGTATGGGTTATGCTCCAGATGGTACTAATATGATATTTAAAGGTCAGCTTTCTATGAATAAAGCTTTTGGTGCAAGTTACGGTCAAAGAGCAACGGGTCACGGATTTGATGAATTTGATTGGATTAGAAACGAACAACTTACAGATGATTCTGTTCATGTTAGAGAAGCATACTGGCTATGGACTCCAAGCATTGGCGGTGTAGGAACTACATTTAGTGTAGGTCGTCGTCCTGCGACAAATGGTTATCTTATTAACTTAAGAGAAGACGATAAAGCAAAATCTCCTCTTGGGCACGTTATCAATATGGAATTTGATGGAGCGAGTGCAAGTGTTAGTTTAGATCAATTAGTGACGGGCTCTTTTTTCAAGCTTTGTGCTGGTCGTGGTTTAACAAATGCTGCGAGTTGGGCAAGTCAAGCCACTTACTATGTAGGATCTCCCGTAGGCTCAAATCAACCAAACTACTCAACAGTAGATAGCTCGCTTGACAATACAGATATGCTTGGATTTATTATTAAGGCCTATGATGATGGTCAGTATGCACTTGAAGGTACGTATTACCGTGGATTTAATGTTCCTGGTATGTTAGAAAATCCTCAATTTGATCCACAAAAACCTATAGATCAAACTAATCCGGCAATGCTAATGAATACTGTTGGTAATATGGACGGTGCGGCATTGTCTTTTAAAGTTGAAGGCATTGGTGATGAAATCAATGATTTTTTAGATGAGACAATTTTCTTTGCATCATACGCTTGGACAAAGAGTGATCCAAAAGATGGTGGTTCGATGCTCGGTAGTATGGATAGTGAAACAGGTAGCTCTTACTGGGTGGGTCTTCTTACACCAAACTTAACAGGTGGTAAATTTGGTTTAGAATATAACCATGGTAGTGAACATTGGAAACCATTTACTTACGGGGAAGATACAATGGTTGGTTCTAAAATGGCTGTTCGTGGTTCTGCTTATGAAGCGTATTGGACGCAACCAATTATAGGTCGAATGTTTAGTATGCAAGTAAGATATACTTATCTTGACTATGATTATACTGGTTCAGATGGTTTCTTTGGAAGTGGTGGCGCCCCAATAGATGTAACAGATACTGCTACACTAACAGCATATAATATGAATGCAATTGATACAGCGCAAGATATTCGTGTCTATTTTAGATATCGTTACTAAGTTATAGACAAACTTATGCCGAGAGGCATAAGTACTTTTAGCTATTTTTTATCACGTACTAGATTGTGACACTCAAAACAGGTACCTAAAATATTTTGGTATGCTTCTTGAGCATGACGTTTACGTGTTAACATCGTCTCATCTTCATTAGCTAATGCTTCTTGAATCTTTTTAATATTTAGATCCATCTTACGTGCGGCTTTCATAGCTAAACCCACTTTATGTTTTTTATTTTTCATATCTTCAGGAAGTGAACTGTAGATTTTTTTCTTAAATGAATAGCCATCATCACTTAATATCGCTGAACTGTCTCTAGCAAACTCTTCCAAAGCAACGCGTACGGCTACTTTATTGCTTGTCATAAGGCCACGCTGTAGCTCTGATAACTCAATATTAAGTTTATACATATTTGCCTTGAGATCAAACTCAGCAGCGCTAAGAGATGTTGTCAATGCTGTCACCACTGCTAAGGTTGAAAGTAGGATTCTTTTTTTCATGAGTACCTCATTTATTAGGATAAATTTAAGATTAGATTTTATTATTAATTATATTAAAGAAAGATAAATTTAAATAATACTTAAGATAGTATTTTTAGCGATGAACTGTTATCATATAGCTTTTTCTTATTCTTGTTTGATATACTATTGTCAGATTAAAATTGACAAAGGAATGCGTATGTTTCATAAAGCATCATTAATATTAATACAAACACTTCCTCAATTAGCACTTCTTAAAGATAAGATAACGCAGCAATGGATTGATGATAGTGATGTTACGATGATTTTAAAAGGTCATGCTATTAGTGTTAATTATTTTCGTGATCACTATGCGAGTGGAGTTTTTAATTTTTTTATGGATGTTTTAGAATCGAAAATTGAGGTAGGGGATTGCCCAGTTATTGGGAGTTTCTTAGAGTATTTAAAAGACAGAGAGATCTGCGCCGATGAACTTTTTGTTATCTGCAGTCAATTTCGTCAAACCATGATCGATTATGGTGTTGGGATTTGTGATGATCCTATTGCTTTATCAAAAGAGTTGAGTAATGTATTTGATAGAAATTTTTCGGGAGTGCTAAAGAGTTATACCGATACTATTTTTGCGAAAGAACAAGAGATTGCAAAAAATGTTAAGTTATTAGGAGAGTATAAAAAAGCGATTGATGCGAGTGCTATTGTCTCTAAAACAGATACCGTCGGTATGATTACCTACATCAATGATAATTTCATTAGACGATGTGGTTACCGCTCAGATGAGCTGATTGGAACACGTCATGATATTGTTTGGGATGAGACAGAATCTCAGGAACTTTTTGAGCGTATTCATGAAAAGATGCTCTCAGGAGAGACCTTTCATGAGACCGTAAAAAATCGTAAAAAGAGTAGTGAAATTTACTATGTTGATATGACAATGATTCCCATTTATGATCATAATAATGAGATATGTGAATATATGGAGATCAGCTATGAGGTGACAACACTGATTGAAGCGACACGTGAAGCCGTTGCAGCGGATAAGGCTAAAGAGTACTTTCTCTCCAATATGAGTCATGAGATTCGTACACCACTCAATGCTATTTTAGGGTTTGTTTCTCTTCTTGAAGATGAAGTCGTGAGTGACCGTCATCAGCAGTATCTTAATATCATCTATAATAGTGGCGAGAATCTCTTAAGTATTATGAATGATATTTTAGATTTTTCAAAACTACAGAGTGGTGAATTTATCGTTGATCCTCAGCCTTTTAATATTCATGAAGAGCTGAGTAAAACCTTAGAGCTTTTTGTGTCGAGTGCAAATGAAAAGCAGACCACATTACTCAGTTATTTTGATCCAAAAATTCCGCATATTTTGGTGGCTGATATTTTAAGAATCAAGCAGATTATCTCTAATTTTATCTCTAATGCTATTAAGTTTTCACCTCCGTCTTCAACAATTGAAGTCCGTGTTTCTTGTGATGAGACACGTCTTGCTATCAGTATTCGTGATTGGGGTATCGGATTAAGTGAAAATGATCTGTGCCGTATTTTTGACCCTTTTTCACAGGTTAAGTCTGATGCTGAAAAGATACTTGCAGGTACAGGCCTTGGGCTCGCTATCTGTAAAAAATTAGCTGAACATATGGATGGAAAGATTACGGTGACATCAACTAAAGGAGAGGGGAGCCTTTTTACTTTAGAAATTCCAGTAGAGATTCAAAAAGGAGTCAATCGACATCTTTTTGATCCTGAACCCTTTAAGCAGTTGAATATTGCACTACTTCGTAAGCATAATGTGAATTCAAAGACCTTGGAATCTCTTGAGTATTATCTTGATTTTTTTGATTTTCCACGGGATGTTATCTCCATCGATGATGTTGATGCTTATGATCTCATTCTCTTTTTAGATGAGGAGATTGATACCTTGAGTTTACAAGAACTTAAGGCTAAACAGAAAAAGATGATTGCGATAATGGAGCATCTTAGTGATCGCTATGATCATGAAGCTCTTGTGACACCGCTGTTTTTTCCTTTCTATTGTGCAAAAATACATAAGGCATTTTCTGAAGCCATACGTGATGAACGTCAACAAGATACGATGCAAAGAAAAATGCAACGTCGATTTAATGCCAAAGTCCTTGTTGCTGAGGATAATTCTGCAAACCAAGAGTTGATAAAGGTAATATTGGAGCGTTATGGCATTGACTTTGTTATTGTATCTGATGGTTTAAAGGCAGTAGAGTATTTTAAAAAAGATGTTTTTAATATGGTCTTGATGGATGAGCAGATGCCGATGAAAACAGGTATCGAAGCGACCATGGATATATTGAATTTTGAAGCTTCACAAGAGCGAAAACACACGCCTATTATCGCCTTGACAGCAAATGTTATTAAGGGTGCAAAAGAGCGAGGTCTTGAGAGTGGCTATGATGAGTTTTTAGGTAAACCAATTGTTATTAAAGAACTTGAGCGTGTCTTTGAACGCTACCTTGATGAGCTTGAAAGTCAAACGCATGAATATCTTGAATATGAGATTCCTAATGCTAGCTCAGGTATTGATTATCAAACACTTCAAAAAGAGTTGCAACTTGATGTTCAACAGTTAAAAGTGTTACTTGCGATATATGTCAAGAAAATGGATGAGATCTTGCCAAAGCTCTATGCCGCTATGGAAAGTAAGGATTTAGCACTGATACGAAAACTCTCACATAATATAAAAGGTTCAAGTGCTAATTTTCGTTTTAGTGAGATACAGCGTATTTCCAAGGTCATTGAAGAGAGTGCGGCAGATAATGATGCTGATTTTGAGTTTAAAGAGGCGTTTAAGGTTTTAGAAGAGGAGTATCAGAAAATTTCTCTGATTTAATCCTCGATGTAGTAACCCACACCCGAAGCATTTTTGATGATCTCAGTCGGGAGTTTATTGCGGAGTCTCCAAACAAGGGTACGAACACTGTTCTCTGTTGCTCCCCCCTCATCCCATACATACTTAATAACCTGATCAAAGGTAACAACACCACCAAGCTGTGCGACCAAAAGACGAATAAAGGCATTCTCTTTACGTGTCAATTTAATTTTTTGATTCTCATAAAAAGTTTCGCAGACACTGATATCAAGATAATAGACCGATCCAAAAGGAACAATAGGCTTATCAGAGACTTTTTTTGCATAAAGCAGCTTCTCAAGATTGTTTTTATCATGTTTAAGTGTTGAGAGGTTTGAATGACGTTTCTCTTCTTCACTATGACGATGCAGCGCCATGACGATGGTGGTATGAAGATTTACGGGATCAAAAGGCTTAATGATATAGCCATAAGGTTCCGTAAGTTTTGCTTGGTTGATAATATCACTATCGGTGTGTGATGTGAGATAGATAAAAGGGATTTTATGATTCTCATTAATATAATGTGCCAACTCAATACCATCAGTACTCTTTTGCAGTGAGATATCAATGAAAATAACATTAGGATTATAGATTTTAATCTTGCTTCGTGCTTGGGTTGCATTATCAGTGATGGAAACAACATCATAATCATATTTATCAAGCGAAAGCTTTAGATTCGTGGCGGTAACTTCATCATCTTCAACAATAAGAACTTTAATTTTAGACATAAATAACTCCGTATCACATTATTATAGCAAAAATTTGATAAATTACTTTTTATTATGTAAATAGTGCGATGATTTAAGTTTTAGATGTTACAAAATTAAAATATGATAAAAATATCTTTAACCCCTTTTTTAGCACTTAAAGGTATAATCGCGATACTTAATACCTTTACATGTAATGGAATACAATGCTCGACTTTGCTAAATTTACCGCCTATTCTAAACCAGGACCACGTTATACCAGCTATCCTACAGCCTTAGAGTTTAGTAGTTCTTTTGATTATGACAACTATATTCAAAGAATAGAAAACCAAGATGCAAGGCGTCCTATATCACTCTATTTTCATCTCCCTTTTTGCCGTAATGCCTGTTATTTCTGTGGGTGTAATGTCGTTTTTACTTCCAAAGAAGAGAAGATGTTACGCTATATTGATTATCTTAAACGTGAGATGGAGATTTTAGTCAAACATGTTGATACCTCTCGTGAAGTGATACAGATGCACTTTGGTGGAGGAACACCAACGTTTTTTACAGCAGAGCAGCTAGATACCATCATTACCATGATAAAGAGTCATTTCAAAAACTTTGCAAAAGATGCCGAGATCAGTTGTGAGATCGATCCGCGCCATATTAATGAAGATCAGATGAAAGTGATGAGTGAGGCGGGATTCAACCGTGTCAGCTTTGGAATTCAAGACTTTAATGAGAAAGTTCAAGTAGCGGTTCACCGTGTACAGCCTTATGATATCACCAAAAAAGCGATGGATTTAGCACGTAAATACAATATGATCAGTGTCAATGTCGATCTAATCTATGGGCTGCCTTATCAGACACTCGAGAGTTTTAAAGAGACGCTTGATCTGGTTGTCACACTCGATCCAAATCGTTTTGCAGTCTTTAATTATGCGCATGTGCCGTGGCTGAAAAAGACAATGCGTAAAATTGATGAGACGACTTTACCGAGACCCGATGTTAAACTTCAAATCATGCAGTACACCATAGATTTTATGGAAAAGCATGGCTACAAGATGATTGGAATGGATCACTTTGCTAAGCCTGATGATGAGCTTTTTATGGCGATAGAAAAGGGTGAGTTACACCGAAACTTTCAAGGCTACACCACAAAAGGCGGAGCCGATTTAGTGGGTATTGGTTTGACTTCCATTGGTGAAGGAGCAGCGGAGTATTATGCGCAAAACTTCAAAGATATGAGTGCCTATGAAGCGGCTATTGATTCAGGAAAACTGCCTTTTGAACGGGGTGTGACACTGGGCGAAGATGATAAAATCCGTCAATATGTGATCATGGAGCTAATGAGTAATTTTAAACTCGATATCAAACGCTTTGAAAAGACCTTTGGCTTAGTTTTTAAAGAGTACTTTGCCGATGCACTTGAAGCACTCGCACCTTTTGAAAAAGATGATCTGCTTGTGATAGATGACGATCATATTACATGTAAGCAGACAGGAACCCTTTTAATCCGAAATATTGCTATGCCATTTGACGCCTATATGGGTAAACATGCACAGAGCACTAAAACATTTTCTAAGACGGTATAGATATGAGTATAACACCCCAAGAGCTATTTAATTTTTCAGAGACTTCTGATGCTTGTGTCAAGTGTGGAAAGTGTATTCCCGTCTGTACGATTCACAATGTTAATGCGGATGAGGTCACTACGCCACGTGGTTTTATCGACCTTTTAGGTGCGTATCAACGTGGTCATCTTGAACTTGACAAGACAGCCAAAGATATCTTTGAGAGCTGTTTTTTATGTACCAACTGTGTGGATGTCTGTCCAAAAGATCTGCCAACGGATATGGTCATTGAGCAAGTTCGCTCCGATATCGCCGATAAGTTTGGCATTGCTTGGTTTAAAAAGGCGTTTTTTTATCTTTTACGTCACCGTAGCACTATGGACATACTTTTTAAACTTGGTTATGTCTTTCAGACCTGTGGATTTAAAATCAAAGCAGAGAAAAATTCTATGGAACCGCGTTTCTCTCTGCCAATTATAAAAAAAGATCGACTGCTTCCAAGTATGGGTAAAACCTCATTTCTAAACTCTTACCCTGAAGAAACAGACAATGGTGGTCGTCGTAAAGTAGCTGTTTTTATCGGATGTTTGGCGAATTATAACTATACCGATACGGGTAAAGCTCTGATGAATATCTTAGAGAAACTTGAGATCGATGTGATGATCCCTAAAAAACAGCTCTGTTGTGGTGCGCCAGCCTATTTTACGGGAGATTTTGATACGGTTGATCATAACGCGAAGAAAAATATCCGTTATTTTGAGAGCTTTATGAATGAGGTAGAAGCGATCATCATTCCCGAAGCTACATGTAGTGCGATGATCAGTGTGGATTATGAACACTTTTTCCACGATCAACCTGAATGGCGCATTCGCGCAAAGCTTTTAAAAGATAAGATATTTATGGCGACAGAGTGGCTTGAAAAAAAGACACATCTTCCACAACTTCTTGCGTCTAAAAAGAGAAAAGAGCTGAGTATCACCTATCATGATCCGTGTCATGCTCGTAAAATGCAGGGAATTTATGAAGAGCCACGTAAGCTTATCAATCAAAACTACACGATCACAGAGATGAGTGATCCTAATGCCTGTTGTGGATTTGGTGGGGTGACGATGCAGACTGAGAAGTTTCATTTTGCACAAGCGGCTGGAAAACCAAAGGCCGCGATGATTGAAAAAACAGGTGCAAAAGTGGTGGCGGCAGAGTGTTCAGCGTGCCGTATGCAGATTACGAACTCGCTTCATGAAGCCGATGTGGATTCCGTCTTTAAAAATCCTATTGAACTCATTGCAGATGCTTTAGAGGATGAGTAGTGCGTCTCTTAGGACTGTTTTTAATAACAGTGACGCTTTTATTTGCAGAGATAAGTGAGCGAAAGATTAAAACAAAAAAACTTGATGAAGCCTCAGGACTTCTTGTCAGTAAAAAATATCCCAACATTTTATGGAGTCACAACGACTCGGGTGATAAGCCTTATCTCTATGCGCTTGATGCTCAAACACTCAAACTCATCAGTAAAATAAAAATCAAAAAAGCCAAGCATGTTGATTGGGAAGATATTACGTATCATCAAGGTAATATTGTCATCGGTGATTTTGGAAATAATAAAAACAGGCGTAAAGACCTCACTCTCTATACGATAAAAGAGCCTAATCCCTATAAAGATAAAAAGACTAAAGTGATTAAAAAAGAGGAGTTTATCTTCTCTGATCAGAAAAAATCACCGCATAAGCGTAAAAATTTTGATTGTGAAGCGATGTTCTCTTTTGACAATGCACTCTATCTTTTAAGTAAGCACCGCGCTGATAATGCAACAACACTCTATCGTGTTGAAAAAAAACGTGCAAAAAAAATAGCCCATTTTCCTCTCGATGATCGTGTGACTTCAGCCGATAGTGATGGTAAGAGGGTGGTGGTTCTCACCTATGGTGCACTCTATCTTTTTGAGCCAAAAGTGATAGATGGTGCTTTTTATAAAAGTAAAACAGACACAAAAAAGCTAAAAAATGTTGGACAGGTTGAAGGTGTGGCATTTGATGGTGATATAATACATGTCATTAGTGAAGAAGGTGTTATTAGCTCTTTACATGTAAAGGATTTTTGATGAAATGGTATTTAGCTTTTATTGCAGTGATATTTGGCGTTTTTACGATAGTGACATTTAATGCTTGTGGTGGTGGATCATCATCTTCTGGAGGTTCTTCTTCATCTGAAATATCTTCAAGTGTGCCATCATCAAGTAGTACGTCATCTTCAAGTAGTTCATCATCATCATTGTCGTGGTATCAACCTAGTGTATCGACGACATGGCAGTGGCAGCTTAGTGGTACTATCAACACAAGTTATGAGGTTGATCTTTATGATATTGATCTTTTTGACACCCCTCAGAGTA
>JAYEGP010000077.1:0-4578 GCA_034659135.1 Campylobacterota bacterium | reverse complement strand
ACCGCTATCACAAAGCCTTGCAATGGTTTCAATATTATCTAATATCATTTTTATTTCCTCTGTTGTTGAAGGTAGTAATACAGTAGCTTAATCTCATTATCGGTCAGAAAATATCGAGGCATACCTCGAATACGGCTATTAAGCGCACGATGAAAGTCTGTATAGTTTAAGGTTTTAATGTCAAAAGTTTCAAAACGTTTTGACTCCTCTTTATGCGTATATTTTGCTATTAATTTACCTGAACCGTTTTCATTGTGACATAGCGCACAACTGATACCCCGTGGATTATTATAGAGTTGTGAAGCGTACTCATCTTTTGTAATGAAATCTTCATTTGCTGTTAAAGATAGAGTGATAAAAAACCATCCAAATAACTTCACACAACCCCTTTTAGCCTCTTGTTATTAAAGAAAAGGTATCATATCCAAAAAATTATTGATGGATAATGAATGCAGATACTAGATGGTAAAGCACTATCAAAAAAAATTGAAGAGCAGGTTACAACTGAGGTCGCAACACTAAAAAATGAGACAGGACGCGTCCCAGGCTTAGCGGTAATTCTTGTTGGAAGTGACCCTGCAAGTCAAGCTTATGTAGGTATGAAGAAAAAAGCGTGTGATCGTGTAGGTTTTTATTCCGTGACCCACGAAATGCCTGCAGATATCTCTCAAGAAACCATAGAAAAAACCATTGAGATGATGAATCAAAATCCTGGCATCGATGGTATCTTGATTCAACTTCCTCTACCTCCACAAATTGACACAATCAAACTTCTTGAACTTGTAGCACCCAACAAAGATGTGGACGGCTTTCATCCTTATAATGTCGGACGTTTAAGCACAGGTCTTGATGGCTTTGTTCCGTGTACACCGTTGGGTGTCATGGAGCTTTTAGCCGAATATAAAATCGCGCTTCAAGGTAAGAACTGTGTTGTTGTTGGTGCGTCTAATATAGTAGGCAAACCAATGGCTGCCCTACTTCTTAACGCTGATGCTACGGTTGAAGTGACACATATCTATACGAAAGATTTAAAATCACATACACTCAAAGCTGATATTATTTTAGTAGGTGTGGGCGTTATCAATCTCATTAAAGAAGACATGGTCCAAGAAGATGTCATTATCATCGATATTGGAATCAACCGTAATAATGAGGGGAAATTAGTAGGTGATGTCGATTTTGACAATGTCTCTAAGAAAGCCTCTTGTATCACTCCTGTTCCTGGTGGTGTCGGTCCTATGACTATCGCCATGCTCTTAAAAAATACACTAAAAGCGGCACAAATGCACGCAGATGAGGCACAATGAAACAAAAAGCTATTGACTACTCTCTAAAATTCTACCGTTTTTCGAACTCTTGGACGGGAACGATTATTATCGTTTTATTCATCATCTTTTTTGTGGCGCAAGCCTTTCGTATTCCAAGTGGATCAATGAAAGACTCACTTTTAGTTGGAGATCATCTTTTTGCTAAGAAATTTGCCTATGGAATTCCCACACCGCACCTCCCCTTTTTAGAGATTCCTCTTATTCCTGGGACCGATGGACATATCTATAATGGTGACACTCCAGAGCGTGGCGATATTGTTATTTTCAGATATCCTCAAAATAAGCAGCTGCATTACGTTAAACGTTGTGTCGGACTCCCTGGTGATGAGCTTTTTATATTAAACAAAGATCTCTACCTTCATCCTAGCGAAGGTGATGATTACATTAAAGAGCATTATAAAGATTTTGAAACGCTTATCTTTGGTGGACGCACTTGGGTTAAGAACCCTTACATGAAAGATCATCCGGGTATTCATCATGATGAGAAAATCGTCAATAATGGCACCTACCCCATGCCACTCTTTAATTTGCCTCCTATTCGTGTACCTGAAAATGAGTACTTCATGATGGGTGACAACCGTGACCACTCAAACGATAGCCGTTTTTGGGGAACCGTACCTTATGGTCTGGTTGAAGGTACGCCGTGGTTTATCTACTTTAGTATGGATGACAACTGGGAAATTCGCTGGGATCGTATGGGTAAAACACCGACAGACCTAGAAGAGAAAGTTCACCTTGATCTTGCGATTAAAGAACGCTTAATTACTGATAAAGATGATCATGCAATCTATTGATTGGATTGAGTTAGTTGCAGCTATTGCTGCACTTCTTGTCGCCATTATCGGTCATGAGATCATGCACGGTTGGGTCGCGTACAAATATGGAGACAGTACTGCTAAAGATGCAGGTCGTCTCTCTATCAATCCTATAGGTCATATCGACCCCGTAGGCTCACTTCTTGTACCTGCAGCCATGTATTTCATTCCTATGATTCTTGGAATGGGTGGTGGATTTTTATTTGGATGGGCGAAGCCCGTTCCTGTTAACACCCGTACCGTCATCAATAACGGTGGCTATAACGCAGCCATGCAGGTGAGTTTAGCCGGTATCGCTTATAACTTTGCCTTAGCAGGTTTGGTTTCAGTCGTGCTTTTATCACTAGCACAACCGACACAAGCCGATAGTCTTTTATATATCAGCGCCTATGTCTTTGTTTTAAAACTATTGCTGATCAATGTTGTTTTAGGAGTTTTCAACCTACTGCCTATCCCACAATTTGATGGCGCACACTTTTTGATGTACCTGAGTCTCAAATATCGGATGAATCAGATCGCAGAGTTTTTTTATAAAGCCGAGCCGTATGGGATGATTGTTGTACTGATCATCTTAATGACACCGATTAAGGACTATGTTTTGTATGCACCGATACAGATGGTGTTAAAATTGTTATTGTCATAAAGCATATTTTAGTCTAGTAAGTCCATACTATTTTGAATGCTCTCATCTATAAACTTTAAAAGTTCACTTTTATCATTAATAGCTTTTAAGTATTCACTTCGATGCTCATTTTCAATTAGTGGCGGAACTATATTGTTTTGAATAGCTTGAAAAGCCATAATCAATCTGCCTACTCTTCCATTGCCATCAGCGAATGGATGTACTCTTTCAAGTAATATATGAAATTCTGCAATATCTTCTAAGCTCATATTATTACTATCAAATCTATGAAGTAAATTTTCAATATCATTTGAGATTTTATTAGGTGCTGATAGTTTTATATCTACACCTTCTATATATCTTTCATCTAGTCTATATGCTCCAATAGGTTTTGAAACAAATTGAGGTGCTACATATAGAGCATCTTCAAACATAATTGCATGAATGTCTTTTATGAAACTACTATCAATAATATTTTCTTTATTTGTAGCTTCACGAACTATGACATCATAAGCTTTTGCGAAACCCAATATTACAAGTTGTTCACCTAGTGGTTTATGCCCTGCTGTATGTCCTAGCTCTAGTAGTTCTTTTGTTTCACCAAAAGAAAGAGTTGTTCCTTCCATCGCATTTGAATGATGAGTGATTGATATGCGAAGTTGTCTGAAAAGTTCTTCTCTTTGTTTTAGTGTAAGTTCATTTAATTTTTGCATAATATTACCTTTCCATAACGGTTGACTTCAGTGACGCGGGTGTTCACTATTGGGCTTTGTTATCATTGTTATTTAAAAGCCTTTGAAACATTAAATCCTCTAGGTTTCTACTACTGTCTACAACCAATAAAACCCAAACCTTTAATTCTTCAACTTTAAATACTATCCGCCATCTTTTATAAATAATTTCTCTATACTTTAATATGCCAATATGTTGTAATTCAGGAACAACTTTTTTTCTTGTTGGCATAAAATATAAATTATCACACTCTTCTTTTATTTCAAAAAATATATCTTTAGCCATTGTCTTACTGCTTGGTTTTATGTACTCTATTATCAATTCCAAATCAAACTGAGCATTTTTTGTCCATATTACACTATACTTACTCATCAATCAAACAATTTTTTTTCTAGATTTTCAAACATTTCATCTTGTGCGATAACATTTCCATTGTCGATATCATTTTCACTTTGAATTATTAATTTTAAAAGCTGCAAAGTGTTTTGAGCATTTTCATAGCTTTTTATATCTTGAACAACTGCCTTAGCCTCTCCATTTTGAGTTATAAACACAGTTCTTTGATTTTCATTTACACCATTAATAACATCAGCTGTTTTAGCTTTTAGGTAGCTGATTGGTTTTATATCTTCACTCAAGCGCATAAAGTCTCCTTTTTGAGTCTTTTGTATATTGTACCAAATTTAGTTTTAATTTAGTATGAAAATAATGGGGACAAAAATAATGGGGACAGGCTACTTTATTGGAAACATGCTACAAATAATGGGGACAGGCTACTTTATTGGAAACATGCTATAAAAGTAGCCTGTCCCCATTTATGTCAACATAAGTTTTGAAAAAAGGTGTTGACACTTTTCTTCTGACTCGACCCCTATCTAATATTGAAAGTAAAAAATATGCTAAGGGTCACCTGACACAAAAACTCAAAACTAGATTAAAAAGAAGCAAAGAAATATCACTCAAGTGGCTTAAAACCAAAAGTTATGGAAATAGCTTTAGATATAATACCGTCATAAATAGTTAAACATAAGGAATTCCATGAGTTTACGCGTAGAGATAAAAGATGCCATTAAAGCTGCTA
>JAYEGP010000076.1:0-4603 GCA_034659135.1 Campylobacterota bacterium | reverse complement strand
CTTGAATGTGTAAGTGACTCTGCTATATAAGTGAATGTATGAAAAAAGTTGAACTCCTCTCCCCTGCGGGAAATCTCGAAAAACTTAAAATTGCTATTGACTATGGCGCGGATGCCGTTTATGGTGGTGTTAGTCATTTTTCTTTACGTATTCGCTCGGGTAAAGAGTTTGATATGGAGAGCTTTAAAGAGGGCATCGAGTATGCTCACGAGCGCGGTAAAAAAGTCTATGTCACGATTAATGGCTTTCCTTTTAACTCGCAACTCTCTCTTTTGAAAAAACATATTGTAGCTATGGCCAAACTCGGACCCGATGCTTTTATCGTTGCGACACCGGGTGTCTTGGCACTCGCACACAAACTGGTTCCAGATATGCCACTGCACCTCTCTACGCAAGCTAATGTTATGAATGTGCTTGATGCTCAGATCTATTATGAGATGGGGGCGCGTCGTATTATTGTTGCGCGTGAGATATCACTTAAAGATGCCTGTGAGATTAAAAAAGAGATACCGGGTCTTGAGATCGAAGTCTTTGTTCACGGTTCGATGTGTTTTGCCTACAGTGGACGTTGTCTTATCTCGACACTTCAAAGTGGTCGAGTGCCTAATCGCGGTAGTTGTGCGAATGATTGTCGTTTTCCTTATGAGCTCTATGCGGCAAATCCTGATACGGGAACGCTCTTTAGACTTGAAGAAGATCCCGGCATTGGAACGTATATCATGAATTCAAAAGATCTGAATTTAGCCTCGCATATGAAAGAGATATTAGACTCTGGCTGTGTCGATTCGGTGAAGATAGAGGGACGAACAAAAACTTCCTATTACGCCGCGATCACCGCAAAAACCTATCGTTGGGCAATTGATGACTATTATAATGATTTTTCTCAGTCTGAGCGTTATCAAGAAGAGCTTCATACGATGCAAAATCGTGGGTTTACGGATGCATATCTGATAAACCGTCCTTTTGAAAAACATGATGATCAAAATTTAGATTATACGATGATGATGGGAACGCATCAGGTGAGTGGCATGGTCACTGAAAAGGGAACGCACTTTTTGTGTAAATACAAGACTTTCCCTGGGGATACCCTTGAAATTGTAGCCCCAAAAGGTAGTGTGATTGATCTGGTTGATAATGAGCTAGGAACGCTTACATGTAAGGATGATCGTTATTATCTGAGCTTTAAAGCGCTTGTAGCAGAGAATGGAAAAATCTGGGAATCAGTACACAGTGGTAATGTTAATCCTATCAAACTTCCTGTAGTCTTACCAGCGTATACATTTTTTCGCATACCTGCTACGGATGATATGATGAGTGCACCACCTAAGATTTAAGTATATATTGTATAATTTCAAAAAAATTCGAAGGATGAAACATGAAGTTTGTTTCCATTATAATCGGAAGTAAAAGTGACTATGAAGTCATGAGATCATGTGCAGACACGCTTGATAGTTTTGGGGTACCTCATGAGCTTGTTATATCATCGGCACACCGTTCACCTGACCGTACTAAAGAGTATGTTAAGAAATCAGAAGAAAAAGGGGCGCAGGTCTTTATTGCTGCCGCTGGTATGGCTGCGCATTTAGCAGGTATTTTGGCGTCTAAAACGATTAAACCGATTATTGGTGTTCCTATGAGTGCTTCGGCTCTTAGCGGTATTGATGCATTGCTTTCTACGGTTCAGATGCCAGCTGGAATGCCAGTTGCTACGGTAGCCATAGGTAAGGCAGGTGCCATCAATTCAGCGTATCTTGCCATGCAGATTTTAGCGCTAGATAATGAAGACCTTCGCATTAAGTTGTTAGAAGATCGCATTGCAAAAGCGAAAAAAGTTGAGATGGATTCATTAGAGATAGAGACACTAATCGACTAAAAGGGTAAGGTATGGATGAGATATGGATGAGCATCGATGAGTATGCTAAGTTAACACAGCTCGATATGAGTGCTATCGAAGATCTGATAGCACGTGATAAATTGATCACTAAAACAGAAAATGGGCTCATCTATATTGATCCTTCCAAAGGAACGCAGGCTGTTATTCCCACACAAGAACTCGATCCTCATTCACAAGTCGTTGTAGGACCTCAGTTTGTTGAGAAGACCATTGGTACCATTATTAATCTGCATGAAAAAGTTTTGGGTGCTAAAGATGAGACCATTGAGTCGATTAAAAACGAGAACCTCTTTTTAAAAGAGGCGCTCTCTTCCCTTCAAGAACTTTACGAAGAGGATCGTAAAACGATTGATACCTTAACAACACAGCTACAACTTTCACAAAAAGAGGTAGAGTTTATGCGCCGTAAGTATAAACTGATGTGGGGTAAGGTTGTTGATGAATATGCTGACAAAAATGAGTAAAATATGAAAATTGATTCGGCTTGTGTCGGCTGTATTGTTGGCCAGAGTGAACGTGTCTGTGATGCTATCGAAGCGGATGAAGCTTTAAGAGAGACCATAAGCTTACATGTAAGCCATGCCTCAAAAAATTTTAACTTCTCTCAAACCCCTCCTGAAGTCGCTTCTGATGTTTATGAGGATATGGCAAAACTTGCCAATAAAGCAGACCTCTATGAAGAGCTTAAAGCGCATGCCACGCAGCGTGCTTCAGAATTTTTACCTTCACTTAAAGAGACACTCAAAGATTCAGATGATAAACTATTGACCTTATTGAAGATTGCCGTTGCGGGTAATGTGATCGACTTAGCGGCTGAGGTGAGTTTTGATCTTGATGTTGAGCTTGCTAAGATCTTTCATACGGATTTTTCTATTGATGATTCAGAACTACTAAAAACGGCTCTATCCAAAGCAGAAACCTTACTTTATATTGGTGACAATGTTGGTGAACATATCTTTGATTACTTGGCAATACAAACTTTGCAAACACTCTATCCCACTTTACATGTAAGCTATATGGTGCGAGGCAATCCTATCATCAATGATGTGACGATGAAAGAGGCGAAAGAGGCAGGCTTTCATGAGCTATGCAAGCTTGTCGATAGTGGCGTCAATACTCCGGGTTTTGTTTACAGTCGTGCCACAGATGAAGCCAAAGAGCTCTTTGATAGTGCCGATCTTGTTATGACTAAAGGGATGGGAAACTACGAATGCCTTTCACCTTCTCCTCGTGACAACTTACTCTATCTGCTTAAAGTCAAATGTCATGTTGTCGCCAATTCACTAGGACGTGAAGTGGGCGATATTGTCTGTAAATTGAATTAAAATTCGATACCTAGCCCGACTAAAAGTTGATAGTCATTTTTATCTGGAGTGCCTCCAGTAGCATCACGTGTTGGCTCATATAAGTAGTCCCATACAAAGGTGAAATCAAGGTCTAACCACGTTGTTATTTCATTTTCGAGTTTGGTGATGGTATGGTGGCGATAATTTCCTGACTTTTCATCCATTGCTGTAAATTGATAATTACAGGTGAGATCGGTGCGTTTATTTAATTCAACTTCATATATGGTGCCTAACTGTATCGCCCATGAGGTGTGATCGAGTTCTCCATCTTCTGCAACAGTATCATATTGGGTTTTGACAACAGCGGGACCGAATGAGACATCCCATTCGACATTTTTTCGATCTATAAGGGTATATCCCGCAGCGGCACCAATCGTCCATCGATGTGCAATATTTTGATAGGTATCTTTAAAATATTCGAGTGTACTCGGTGAAACAAAAAATTTGGGAGTGACAAAGAGGTCAAACTTCTCATTTAACCTAGTGCTACTTGCTGTTTCTATCCCATTAGTTTGTGAGAGGTTACCCAAATAATCAAAACGTAATCGTGTCTTAGGGCTACGACGCTGTACACTTGCCTGAGCTGAATAATCAAGCTGATCGTTATTGCCCTTTTTAACATCAAGACTTAAGGTGACTTTACCAGACCAGTATTGCAGTTCCCTCTCGCCACCATAAGCGATAGAAACCACTTCATCACGCGTAAAGCTAAAGGTATTTGAGCCTTGTATAATGGTGACCTCATTCTCTTTGAGGCGTAAAATTCCTGAGAGCTCAATGCTGGTGTTTTGAAGTGAAAAGAAACCGCTACGTTGATCTTGCGGTGCTTGAATACTGATACTGACGACATTGTAGGTACGGATTTGGCGTATCTTGTGAAAATCGATGCTCTGAAGATCAAACTCTTTACTGTCAAACTCTAACTCTTTGTCATAGAGCGCTTTAAATTTTCCTTTGAGCCATTCGCCTGAAGTGAGCTCAATCCAATCATAATGAAGTGCTTGTGGTGCTAACTCTTTCCAGAGTGCGTTCGGTGTTTTTTGAGCCTTATCTGCTTCGCTTGCTTTTTGACGTAATTCATCTTTAGTAAGCCCTGAGGTATCTTTAATCGTGATGACTTCTGAAGTTTTGCTAACATCTGTTGCGGTAGTAGTTTGGTTGGTGTCATCAGCGTTTACATGTAATACAAATAAGCATAAAAAGATAAGAGTTAGGCCAAGAGTTTTCATGGTGGAAATTATATACACATCCCACTTATATATTCCCACTTTTAAATAAAAGAGAAGCTATTAGCTACAAGGCAGATATCCGTAGGAGCTATGAATAGCTTCAAGGGTATCTAACGCAATAGATGATAGCTTCT